>DATFEK010000087.1:0-7585 GCA_035251305.1 Gaiellaceae bacterium
CCAGGTCGTCGACCGACCTGAACGGCCCGTGCTCGGCCCGGTAGTCGAGGATCTTCTGCGCGGTGACAGGCCCCACCCCGGGGAGCTCGTCGAGCTGCTCGGCCGTCGCCGAGGAGAGGCTCGGCCTGGCCCCGAGCCCCGCCGCCGCTCCACCCACGCCGGCGTCAGGCAGGGACTCGGTCCCCGCCGACTCGGCGCCAGTGGCCGCAGGCAGTCGGCTCGGAACGAGGACCTGGACACCGTCGACGAGGGGTGCCGCGAGGTTCAAGGCGGAGAGCTCCGCGGCGCCCGTCGCTCCCCCGGCACGCGAAACGGCATCGGCGACTCGCGCTCCCTCACGAAGGCGATAGAGGCCCGGCCGCCGTACGGCACCCACGACGTGGACGACGAGCGCCCGCCGTACAGGGGCCTGGGCGACGGGCTCGAGCGGTGCGACGACCTCGGGCGAGCTCGCCGTCCCCGCCTGCGCGAGGCGGTGTCCGGCAATGGCCAGGACGACGAGCAGCGCGCTGAGAGCGACGAGCGCGGTCGACCGCGAGACGGCGAACGGCATGCGGCCATCGTCGCCTCGAACCCGTCACAGGTGGTTCACGGCTTCGTCAGAGATGCGTGAAAACGCAGAGTCGGACCCGTGGGTCTGACCCTGCTTCAGGTGACGAAGCTGACGAGCTTGCCCGGGACGACGATCGTTCGCGACACCTCGCCGCCGTCGAGGTACGACTGCACGCGCTCGGAGGCGCGCGCCAAGGCGACGAGCTCCTCCTCGGGCGTGTCCGGCGAAACGTGCAGTCGGTCCCGAATCTTTCCGTTGACCTGTACGGGGATCTCCACGGTCTCGACTGCGAGCAGCGCCGGATCGGCCTCGGGCCAGGGCTCCTCCCACAGGCGCTCGTGGCCGAGCCGCTCCCACAGCTCCTCGGCGACATGGGACGCATAGGGCTGAATCAAGGTCACGGCCGTCTCGGTTGCGAATCGTGCAGCGGGGTCCTCGGGCGCGCGCTGGATCTCGTTCACGAGCTCCATCACGGCGGCGATCGGCGTGTTCAGGGCGAAACGGCGCCCGATGTCGTCAGTGACCTTGGCGATCGTCTGGTGCGCCTTGCGTGCGAGTGCCGTGTCCGGGAGGGGATCGACCTCCGGCTTCACCGCCTGCTCCATCGCGATGCGCCACAGCCGGTGCAGGAACCGCACGATCCCCTCGAAGCCCGAATCCTGCCATTCCGCGTCTTGGTCGACGGGGCCGATGAACAGCAGGTACATGCGCGCGGCGTCGGCGCCGTACCGTTCGACGTACTCGTCGGGGGAGATCGTGTTCCCCTTGGACTTGGACATCTTCGCGCCGTCCCGGTAGAGCATCCCCTGCGTGAAGAGACGCGCGAACGGCTCGCGGAACCCGACGAGGCCGAGGTCGTGCATGACCTTCACGAAGAACCGTGCGTACAGCAAGTGCAGGATCGCATGCTCGATGCCGCCGATGTACTGGTTGACCGGTAGCCAGTAGTCGGCGACGGCGCGCGAGAACGGCTCGCGGTCGTTCTGCGCGTCGGCGTAGCGGATGAAGTACCACGACGAGTCGACGAAGGTGTCCATCGTGTCCGTCTCGCGTCGCGCGGGACCTGCGCAGCGCGGACACGTCGTCGCGACCCAGTCCTCGGCGGCCGCCAGCGGAGAACGCCCCTTCGGCAGGTACTCGTCGACCTCCGGCAGCAACACGGGGAGCTCTTCGTCCGGCACCGGCACGATTCCGCACCCGTCGCAGTGGACGACGGGGATCGGGCAACCCCAGTAGCGCTGGCGGGAGAGGAGCCAGTCGCGAAGCCGGTAGCGGATCGCCGCGCGGGCAGCCCCTCTTCCGGCGAGCGACTCGACGATCGCTCGCTTGCCTTCGGGCGCAGGCATCCCGCTGAACTCACCCGAGTTCACGAGCACCTCGTTCTCGGTGTGCGCGACGAAGGCTCCGTCGACCGCCGAACCGTCTGCCGGAGCGACGACCTGTCGGATCTCGATCCCGTACCGCTCGGCGAACGCGTAGTCCCGCTCGTCGTGCGCGGGGACGGCCATGATCGCGCCCGTGCCGTACTCCATCAGGACATAGTCCGCGACCCAGATCGGAATGCGCTCGCCGTTCACCGGGTTCGTCGCGTAACGGCCGGTGAAGACGCCGTCCTTCTCCTTCTCCTCACGTTCGACAGTCGTACGCGCAGCCGTGTGGCGCGCGTAGTCCAATACGGCCGACTCGTGCTCCGACCCTTCGACGAGCCGCGACACCAACGGGTGCTCGGGGGCCAGCACGAAGAACGTCGCGCCGAACAACGTGTCCGGTCGCGTCGTGAAGACCTCGATGTGCTCGCCGAGATCCGCGACCTCGAAGACGACGTCGGCGCCCTCGGAGCGCCCGATCCAGTTCCGCTGCATCGTCAGGACGCGTTCGGGCCACTCCTCGAGCAAGGACATCTCATCGAGGAGGGCGTCGGCGTAGTCCGTGATCTTGAAGAACCACTGCTCGAGGTTCCGTGCCTCGACCTCCGCACCACACCGCTCGCAGCGACCGTCGACCACCTGCTCGTTGGCGAGCACGGTCTGGTCGTTCGGGCACCACTTGACGGGTGCCTCCCTCCGGTACGCGAGACCTCTCTCGAAGAAGCGCACGAAAAGCCACTGCGTCCAGTGGTAGTACGAGGGCTCGTGGGACGAGAGAACGCGGCTCCAATCGATCGCCCAGCCCATCCGCTCCATCTGCCGCCGAATCGCGGCGATGTTCCGCTCGGTCACGTCACGCGGATGCCCGCCTTCCTTGATCGCAGCGTTCTCGGCCGGCAGCCCGAAGGCGTCGAACCCCATGGGGCGCATGACGGCGTACCCGTGCCGACGCCGGAAGTGAGCCACGACTTCGCCCAGCATGTAGTTGCGGACGTGTCCCATGTGGAGGTCGCCGGAGGGGTAGGGAAGCATCTCGAGCACGTACGTCTTCTGGGCGTGTCGCTCGAGCTCGTCAGGCTCCGGGTTCGGCACCTCGAACGCGCGCTGCTCGCGCCAGATTCGCTGCCACTTCGCCTCGATCGCCTGTGGGTCGTACCGTTCCATCGCCTGTCTCATTCGCTTCGGGGAACAAAAAAGCCTCTCGCGCGAGAGGCTCCGTGAGAACGCCCGCGGCTCCCGCCGCGCTCGCTCCCTAGCCTATGCAAGAAGCTGCTGCACTAGGCCGAAAAGGGTAACAGGCAGAATCGATGTGCGCCTTCACGTGATGCTGCCCCACTCATGCCACGCGAAAAGCAAGCCCGGCAAGGACGCAGAGAGCGTCCATATGGACATATGGGCGTGACCGAGGACGCCGCCGGGCGAAGCTTTGCAGCCGGCAGGAGTGGGGATTGCATTGCGTGAAGGCGCACTAATGCTGGAGCTCTTCCCCGCTTCCGCCCGTGTCGAGCAGGGCGAGCTGGTCATCGGCGGCACGCGTGCGAGCGAGCTCGCCGGGCGCTTCGGAACTCCGCTCGTCGTCTACTGCGAGCAGACCCTCCGCGCGCAGACGCGGGTCTTACGAAGAGCAGCGGGCGAGGACGGTCGCGTGTTCTACGGGACGAAGGCGTTCCCGAACGTCGCGCTGCTCCGACTTCTCCGCGAAGAAGGAATCGGCGCCGACGTCGCGTCCGCCGGCGAGCTCGCGTTCGCTCGCGCAGCCGGTCTCTCGGGCGACGAGCTGGTCGTGCACGGGAACAACAAGGACGAGGCGTTTCTCTCGGAAGCCGGGCGGGAGAAGGCCCCCGTTGTCCTGGATGCGCGCGACGAAGCCGAGCTCGCGGCGGCCGCGGGCGTCGAGCGCGTACTCGTGAGGGTGACGCTCGGCGTCGATGCGGACACACACGAGGCGATCGTGACGGGGCATCACGGGTCGAAGTTCGGCCTACCGCCGACCCAGGCCCTGGCCCTCGTCGCCGACGCCCTCTCGCGCGGGCTCGACGTGCTCGGCCTCCACGTTCACGTCGGCTCGCAGCTCCCGGATTTCACTGCGCAGGCGGAGACGATCCGCCGACTTGCCGAGTTCGCGTCGGAGGGCCACCACGCTCTCGGCTGGGAGGCGCGGATCGCCGACCTCGGAGGTGGTTTCGGGATTCGCCATCACCCCGAGGACGACGTCCCCGAGGCGGCTGAGCTTGCAACCGCCGCAGCGGCGACGGTGCGCGAGGCCTTCGTCACAGCCGGCCTCCCGAGACCCGCAGTCTGGCTCGAGCCCGGGCGGTGTCTCGTCGGCCGCGCCGGGGTCACGCTCTACCGCGTCGGCGCCGTGAAGCGGCTCGACGACCGTACCTGGGTCGCGGTCGACGGCGGAATGTCGGACAACCCCCGCCCCCAGCTCTACGGTGCGCGCTACACGGCACTCAATGCGGTGCGAGCGGACGAGAGACCGGACGAGACGGTCAGCGTCGCCGGCATGCACTGCGAATCGGGCGACGTGCTCATCGACGACGTCGCGCTTCCCTCCCCGCGCCGGGAAGACCTGCTCGCCGTCCCCGCGACGGGCGCGTACACGCTGGCGATGAGCTCGAACTACAACGGCGTCCCGCGCCCCGCCGCAGTTCTCGTCCGCGAAGGCGAGGCGCGGATCATCCGCCGGCGCGAGACGGTGGAAGAACTCCTCGCCCTCGAAGGCTGACGTCGCAACTGTCCCTTGTGGACACTTTCGCGCTCGTCGACGGTACACTACGATCATGGCCGTAGTGAGAGTCGGCGTTCGGGATTTGCGCGAGAACCTTCGCTCGTGGCTCGACCGGGTGAAGAACGGTGACGAGGTGATCGTCACCGACCGCGGCAAACCCATCGCGAGGCTCGGGGCGTTCGAGCCGCGCTCGAAGCTCGAGGAGTTGATCGAGCGCGGGATCGTCAGACCGCCACTCCGTCCAAAACGGCAGCGAATCGACGTGTCGAAGCTCCCGGAGATGACGCCGGGCCCGACGTTGTCGGACATCGTGATCGAGCAGCGCCGCCAGGCCCGGTACTGAATCTCTATCTCGACACGTCGGCTCTCGTGAAACTGCTCGTTCGCGAGCCGGGTTCGGACGAAGCCTCGACTCTCGCCGGGTCGGCAACGGAGCTCACATCGGCCAGCATCGGGTATGTAGAAGCTCGGTCGGCCCTCGGACGCGCTGCTGGGGCCGGTCGGCTGTCCCGCGATCGACAGGAGGCCGCGCGCGCCGAGCTCCATGAGATCTGGGCCGAGATGACCATCATCGACCTCGACGACGAGCTCGTGACGGCCGCGGGTGATGTCGCAGAGACATGCCGGCTGGGCGCCGGCGACGCAATACACCTCGCTGTGGCGCTCGAGCTTGACGAACCGGAGCTGCTCTTCGCGACCTGGGATCGGGACCTCGCCGAGGCAGCCCGGGAGGCTGGGCTCGCGGTCGCACCGTGACATCGGCTCCGGCGTCGCCGTCAATCGGCCGCGTCGGGTTCCCAGCCCACTTCGACGACGTAGCCGTCCGGATCGCGGAACTTGACGCTCACGTAGTCGGGCTCGTCCCACATCCCCACGATCTCGACATCGTCTGCGACGAGCCGGTCGTGGAACGCGCGAACCTCGTCGGGCGAGGGAAGGCCCCGACCGAAATGGAGGAAGGTCGGCAACGAGATCGGCTCGCTCGTCTCTCCGAGCGCGAGCGAGAAGTCTCCTGAGTGCATCATCAGGACGCCGTCCGAGCGCGGTGTGGGCTCCGCGGTGAAGCCGAGGTACCGCTCGTAGAAGCGGCGCGAGCGACCTTGATCCGAGACGGCGAGGGCGAGGTGGTCCACTAGCGCGCCCGGGCTCCAACAAGACCGGGCCGCACGAGCCTGGGCGGGGCGACCAGCCGCGCGTCCTTGACGGGCGGATTGAGCGGCTCGCGCAGCGGCGCAGCGCCGAACGACGCGCGGACCCGCTCCTCCGGCGGATCGCCGTACAGCGTCGTTCGCTGGCGCGGCGTTCGTCCGGCCGACCGGATGAGCTCCTCCATCTGCTCGGGCGGCATCTCCTGCCCGTACTCGGCGCCGGCCGAGCGGGAGATCGACTCGTTCATCAGCGTCCCACCGAGATCGTTGACCCCTGCCGCGAGCGCCTGGCGCGTCCCCTCGGGCCCGAGTTTCACCCACGAGGCCTGGATGTTGGTGATCTCGGGATGGAGCGCGAGCCGCCCCACAGCGTGGACGAGAAGCGCCTCGCGGAAGGTCGGCCCGCGCCGTGCACGACCCTGCACGTAGATCGGAGCCTCCATGGGCACGAACGGAAGCGGCACGAACTCAGTGAACCCGCCAGAGCCCGGCCGCTTGCGGCCAGGCTCGGTTGTCGCGCGCTCCGCATCCGCGCTCGCGGATGCGGAGCCTACGCATAGAGAGCGGCGCTGCTGCTCCCGAGCTCGCAGGAGATGACGCGCCCAACTGCGCGGCGTGTCCGCGTGACCGAACATGAGCGTGACGTTCGAGCGCAGCCCGACCCGATGCGCCGCGTCGTGCACGGCGAGCCACTGAGCCGTCGTCACCTTGTCGGGGCAGATGACGCGGCGAACCTCGTCGTCGAGCACCTCGGCCGCGGTTCCGGGAAGGGAGCCGAGCCCGAGGTCCCGCAAGCGCGCGAGGTACTCCTCCAGCGAGAGCCCGAGGGTCGCGGCGCCTTGCCAGACCTCGAGAGCCGAGAACGCGTGCACGTGGATCCGGGGGACGGCCTCCCTGATCGCGCGGACGACGTCGGCGTAGTACTCGCCCGTGAACGCCGGATGGATGCCGCCCTGGAGACACACCTCGGTCGCACCGCGCTCCCACGCCTCCTCGCTCCGCCGCACGATCTCGTCGAGCGGGACGAGGTACGGCGCCCCACGCAGGTTCGCCGCGAGCTTCCCTTTCGAGAAGGCGCAGAAGCCGCAGCGGAAGTAGCAGACGTTCGTGTACTGGATGTTCCGCGTGACGACGTAGGTGACCTCGTCGCCGCAGACCTCGCGCCGGAGACGGTCGGCAGCGGCGAACACGCGGGCGGCCTCCTCCCCACGCGCCTCGAGGAGTCGCGTGATCTCGTCTTCGCCGAGCTCGCCGGCGAGCTCGAGCGGAGGCGCGTCGCGGCGGACGACGAACGGCACCGAGCTCGGCTCGCCTGGCGCCCACGCGTCGTCGCGCGCGAGCCCGCTCGCATCGGCGGCACGGCGGACGTGCGGCGCGACTGCGGGATCGACCCAGCGCTCGAGATCGGTGACGTACCCCGGGTAGACGGGGAGCCGCGGCGCGAGCTCGAACCCGCGGGAGCGCGTCGCCTCGGCGAGGCGTCCGATCTCCGGCCACGGCGCCTCCGGGTTCACGTGGTCGATCGTCACCGGCGAGACGCCGCCCCAGTCGTCGATGCCCGCGTCCAGCAGTAGCGGGAAGTCGTCGAAGGCGAGGTTCGGAGGCGCCTGCACGTGCCATGTCGGGCCGAGCAGGATCCGTGCGACGGCGATCGTCCACAGGTGGTCGTCGAGTGGGGGCTCGGCGTGCGAGGCCATGCGCGTGCCGGGCTTCGCGCGGAAGTTCTGGACGATGACCTCCTGCAGGTGGCCGTGCTCCTCGCCGAGCGTCTTCAGCGCGAGCA
>DATFEK010000096.1:0-5709 GCA_035251305.1 Gaiellaceae bacterium
ACTGGACGTCGCTCGCGACGCCGCTGCGCGTCAGATGTGGCGGCAGGCATACGAGGCGTATGCGGGTCTCGACGCGCGCGAGTTGACTTCGTCCGACCTCGAGAGCTACGGCGAGGCGGCGTGGTGGAACGGGAAACTCGACGAGGCGATCACGCTGCGCGAGCGCGCGTACGCCGCGTTCACGGCCGGAGGGGACACGCGGGCAGCGGCGCGGATGGCATTGACCCTCTCCTGGGACTACGACGGTCGAGGGGCGTTCTCCGTGGCGAACGGATGGCTGGCGAGTGCGGAGCGCCTGCTCGCGGGCTTGCCCGAGTCACCCGAGCACGGCCGGCTACTGCTGGCCCACGGGCTCACCGCCCTGTACGCCGAAGGCGATCTCGAGAAGGCACTGGCGACGTTCGATGCGGCTCACGAGCTCGCGCAGCGTGTCGGCGATCGAGATGTGCAGATGCTCGCCCTGTCAGGACGCGGTCGCGCTTTCATCAAGTCCGGCGAGATCGAGAAGGGCCTCGCGCTCCTCGACGAGGCGACCGCGTCCGCCATGTGCGGAGACCTGCGCGCGCATTCAGCCGGCATCGTCTACTGCATCACGATCAGCTCCTGTCGAGACCTCGGCGACTACCGCCGGGCCGCCGAATGGACGGATGCGGCGAACAAGTGGTGCGACCGCCTCGACGTGACGGGGTTCCCCGGCGCCTGCCGCATCCACCGGGCCGAGGTGATGAGGCTCCGCGGCGACTGGCCGGCCGCGGAGGCGCAGGCCGTCGCGGCCTGCGAAGAGCTCTACGACTTCGATCGCAATATCACCGCCAGCGGGCACTACGAGATCGGTGAGATCCGGCGCCAGCGAGGCGACTTCGAGGGTTCGGAGGAGGCGTATCGGACCTCGGACGGGCTCGGGCGCGATCCACAGCCCGGCCTGGCGCTCCTTCGCCTCGCCGAAGGGAAGATCGACGCCGCGGTCGCGGGAATCACACGGACCCTCGCAGAGGTCGAGGACCCACTCGTCCGCCTCCGACGGCTACCCGCACAGGTCGAGATCGCGATCGCGGCCGGCGACCTGAAGACCGCCCGTACCGCAGCGGACGAGCTCGAACGCGTCGTCGACTCGTACAAGATCGGGGATCGGCGTGCCGCTGCGTTCGACGCGACTGTTCACCATGCGACAGGCCAGATCAAGCTCGCCGAGAAAGACTGGAACGGCGCAGCCGAGAGTCTGAAGCGAGCACGCGACGAATGGAAGGGTGTCGGCGCGCCGTACGAGACAGCTCGAGCGCGGATGCTGCTCGGGATCGCGTACCGGCGCCTCGGCGACGAGCACGGCGGAAACTCCGAGCTAGAAGGAGCCCTCGCGGCCTTCGAGAAACTCGGGGCTAGACCCGACGCGGAGCGAACGAGCGAGCTGCTCGGAAAGGTCGCGGCCCGCCGTACATTCCTCTTCACCGACATCGTGGACTCGACCAGGCTGCTCGAGACGCTCGGAGACGACAAATGGCGAAGACTGCTCGCCCGTCACGACGAGCTCGTGCGCGAGCGCATCCTCGAGGCGGGTGGCGAGGTGGTCAAGAAGACGGGCGACGGCTTCTTCGCGTCGTTCGAAAGCCCGAGAGCCGCCGTCGAAGCAGCCATCGCGATACAACGAGCCCTGGCGACCGAGATCGTTGCGCCGGACGTGAGGATCGGCGCACATGCAGGCGGCGCATTTCGCACCGGCGCCGATTCGGCCGACTACGGAGGTCAGGGCGTCCACATCGCCGCGCGGATCGGCGCAGCGGCTCAGGGAGGAGAGATCCTCGTCAGTCGGGAGACACTCGACGGCGCGGCTACCAGCTTCCGGCTCTCGCCTCCCCGAGCCGAGACGTTGAAGGGGTTCGAGCAGCCGGTCGAAGTCGTATCGGTCGAGTGGCGCTAGCGAGCGACCGCTGAAGCCGGCGCTCAACCGCAGGCTGAGCTCTCCCGCCCGAGGAAGCGAAGAGTCCCACGGCAGAGGCCGAGCGCCGCACGTCGCTGATAGGTCGGAGCGGCGAGCAACCTGTCCTCGGTCGGATTCGTCATGAAGCCCAACTCGACGAGGACCACCGGAACATCCGCCCAGTTGAACCCCGTGAAGTCGGAGCGCTCCTGGAGCCCGCGGTCGGGGAAGCCGAGCGCCGGCACCAGGTGCGACTGCACGACCCTCGCAGCACGCCTGCTCGAAACGTAGACATCGTCCGTCCAGCCCGGGCGGAGCGCGGGGTGAAGCGTGTGCGTGCCGCGAGCGCGCGGGTCCGTCGAGCCGTCGGCGTGAATGCGGAGGAAGAGCGCTGCGCGGAGCCTGTTGGCGATCCTTGCGCGAGCGACGTTGCCGATGCTGGTTCTCGCGGTCTTGGTTCGCGTCATGACGACCCTGACGCCCGCCCTCTCGAGGAGCCTACGCAGCCGACGCGAGACCCGCAGGTTCAGCTCGGCCTCGGTGAGACCCGAGACGACACCTCGTGTCCCACCGCCGTCCTTGATCTTCCGCCTGGAAGAGCCGGGGCCGATCGGCTCGGTCGCCGGATTCGCGCGGAGGTCGTGGCCGGGGTCGAGGACGACGACGGGCACCGTGGCTGCGCTCGCCGGGATGACGGCGATCGCCCCCGCGACGACGGCGCAGAGAGCTCTCACCTTCAGCTTGCGCGGCGAGTGAGACGCCGTAGCTGGGCGAGGGGGCCCAGCGTCGCAGCCGGCCGCGCATCCGACGCGCGGAGCTCGAGCGCGAAGCGATACCTACGGCGCGGGTCGTAGATCGGGCACGACGCCTGCCGGCACGGTGTCATCGAGAGCTTCCTCACACGCCTGCCGTCGGCGTCGAAGAACGCGATCGTGAGCGGCACGAGCGTGTTCTTCATCCAGAAGCCGCCCGTCGTGTCGTACGGGAAGACGAAGAGCATGCCGTCTTTCGGCGCCCGCTTCCGGTGCATGAGGCCGAGCGAGCGCTGCGCCGGCGTACGAGCGAGCTCGGGAGAGAACGGCACGCCGTCGAGGCGAAGCGTGGCAGTCGCCCGGTCGGACGCGCCAGCGCTCGTCACGCCGACGAAGACGGCTATGGCACAGACAGTGACTCTGGATACAGCTGCCACAGCGACACGAAATGTACGGGTTTGCGCCAAATCTGCACCATCAGTCGAGCATTACCTCGGCAAGCGACCCTTAGAATGGGAACGTTGTCAACGTCGCGCGGGCATCGAGCCCGCTTCACCTACGAAGCCCGCCTTCCCGCGGGCTTCGTACATCAGGGCTCGACGACGGTGACGGCGACCCGCTGCACCGCGTTGTTCTTGTAGCCGCCGACGTTCCACGGCGGCTCGAGCGGCTGCTCGTTCCCGGCGGCATCGCGCGCGCGGCAGCAGAGCTCGTGCTCGCCGGGCTCGGCCTCCCACGCGTACCGCCACGACCGCCAGGCCCAACGACCGAGAGCGGCGTCGCCGAGCTCGGCCGGAGCCCAAGTCTCGCCCGCGTCGGTCGAAACGTCGACTGCGACGACCTCGGCTTCGCCCGACCAGGCTCTCCCTTCGAGCTCGCAGATGCCGGCCTCGACGACCCTCGCCCGGCTCGCGAATTCCGGAATGCCGGGCGGAACCATGAGCGCCCGTGGTGCGATGAGCTCTATGGGATCGCCCGGCTCGTCCTCGTCGAGTCGCACGCGATACGAGTGCCGCATCTGGTAGCCGTCGAAAGGTGTGTCGAGCAGCGAGATGCGCGAGAGCCACTTGACGCTGGTCATGCCGTACCAGCCTGGCACGACCAGGCGCAACGGGAATCCGTGCTGCGGCGGCAGCGGGCCGCCGTTGACCTCGTAGGCGAGGATCGCCTCACCGCCGAGGGCCTCGTCGAGCGCGAGACTGCGAGCGTAGGCCTGCTCCTCCCCGCCTTCGACGCCCCGGTCGAGACCGGTGAAGAGGACCTCGACGGCGCCCTTTCGAACCCCTGCCTCCTCGAGCACCCCTGCCAGAGGAGTACCGCGCCAGCGAGCGGTCCCCACCGCCTCGAGCAGCCACGGCTGGCTGACGACGTGCGGCTCGACGTGCGCACGCCCGTTCCCGGCGCACTCCATCGTCACCACGTGCTCGAGCGCCGGTCGGGCGCGCAGCTCGTCCAGGGACAGGGTGAGCGGGCGCTCGACGAGCCCGTTCACGTCGAGCCGCCAGCGCGCAGCGTCGACCTCTGGAATGTCGTAGTGCGTCAGCAGGTAGTGAAGCCCGACCGGTGTGACGTCCCAACGGAGCGCCTCGAGCGGCAGCGCGTGGTTACGGGCGGCGAGCTGAAGCTCCTCGAGGCTGATCCCTTCGCTCACTGACGCGAGACTAACTGCAGCTGCTCGGACGGTGGGACAGCTGCGTAGGATCGCTCGATGGAGAAGCGCGAGCTCGGTCGCAGCGGCATCGCCGTCACGCGCATCGCCCTCGGCTGCGGAAACTTCGGTGGGGTGGGCTCCTCACCGGCCTTCTTCGGGCAGGGGATTCCGAAGGACGAGGCCTTCCGGATCATGGACGCGGCGTGGGAGCTGGGGCTCACGACCTTCGACACCGCCGACGCGTACGGAGGCGGCCGCAGCGAGACGTGGATCGGCGAGTGGCTCGCACTGAAGGGGAGCGCGGTTCGCGACGCGCTCACGATCGAAACGAAGACCTTCAACCCGATGGCCGAGGGGGAGGATCAGGGCCTCTCTCGACCACGAATCCGCCGCCAGCTCGACTCGAGCCTGCGACGCCTCGGGATCGAGCGCGTGACCCTCTACCTCGCCCACGACTTCGACCCCGATACACCTCACGAGGAGACGCTCGCCACGCTCGACGAGCTCGTACGCGCGGGCAAGGTCGGCGCCGTCGGCGCCTCGAACTTCACGGCCGAGCAGCTCGCGGAAGCGGTCGAGATATCGGAGCTCGAGGGCCTCATCCGCTACGAGTGGGCGCAGAACTCGTTCTCCCTCCTCGATCGCGCCGACGCGGAGACCGTCTTCCCGGTCTGCCACGAGCACGGGCTGGGCTACGAGGCGTTCGGGCCGCTCGCGGGAGGCTGGCTCACGGGCAAGTACCGACGTGGCGCCCCGTACCCCGCCGGCTCGCGCATGACTCAGCGCCCGGAGTCGTACCTCCGCTACGCGAGCGAACGCATCTTCGACGCGCTCGAGGCGCTCGAGCACGAGGCTGTCGGTCGCGGCGTCTCCATGGCCGGGCTCGCCATCGCGTGGCTTCTCGGCGTCCCCGACGTCACGGCCGTCGTCGTCGGCCCGACGCGCACCGAGCACCTCGAGCCCGTGCGGGAGGCGCTCTCGCTCGAACTCGGCCCCGCGGAGCTGGATCATCTGAAAGGCTTGTTCGCATGAGCGTTCTCGTGCTGTCGGAACACGATGTGCGGAGGCTTCTCGACATGGAGTCGTGCATCGAGGCGATGTCGGAGGTTCTCGAAGCCCTGGCTCGAGGCGAGCTCTACCAGCCGCTCCGCTCGATCGCGCGGCCACCGGGCGCCGACAATCTGCTCGGGCTCATGCCGAGCTACCGCGGCGGGGCAACGCCGTCCTTCGGGCTCAAGGAGATCGTGGTCGTGCCTTCGAACCCCTCGCGTGGCCTCGATACGCACATGGGCAGCGTGCTGCTGCATGACGGGGAGACGGGCGAGCTCGTGGCCGTGCTGAACGCTTCTCCGGTGACCGAGATCAGGACCGCCGCGGTATCGGGAGTCGCC
>DATFEK010000124.1:0-3675 GCA_035251305.1 Gaiellaceae bacterium
GAGATCGGGGTCATCTCGCAGGATCCGTTCCTCTTCTCCGCGTCGATTCGCGACAACATCGCCCTCGGAATGCCGGACGCGCCGCACGAGGCAGTCGAGGCGGCAGCGCAGGCAGCGCAGGCACACGACTTCATCCTCGAGCTGCCACAGGGGTACGACACGGTCGTCGGGGACCGGGGGATCACCCTCTCGGGAGGACAGCGGCAGCGGGTCGCGATCGCGCGTGCGCTGCTCATCGACCCGCGCATCCTCATCCTCGACGACGCCACCGCGTCCGTCGACGCGACGACCGAGGCGAGGATCCGCGACGGCCTGCGCGAGGTGATGAAGGGGCGGACGACGATCATCATCGCGCACAGACTGTCGACGATCGCGCTCGCCGACGAGATCGTGGTGCTCGATCGAGGAACGATCGCCGCGCGCGGCACCCAGGTCGAGCTCCTCGCCGTGAGCCCGGTCTTTCGTGAGATCCACGAGTACGGCCTGCTGCAGCAGGTGGTCGCAGGATGAGCTCTTCCGACTCGGCGGGGCGTCTTTCTAGGTCGATCGGGGCTTGCGAACCGGCACACACTTGCAACGAAGTCGTTTCCCACCCGCGCGCACTCTCGCGTTACGCTGGCAGCGGGTGGTGGGCTGGGGTGCCCCGTGAGAGGGCGACTCGAACGTGAAGGTCTGGCAGGCGGGAAGCCATCTCACGGACCAGCGCGAAGCCCGCGTCGACGATTGGTCGTGGCGACAGACCCGCCGGCGAATCCGCACGCTCGTGCGGCTCGCGCGCCCGTACAAGAGCCGAACCGCGCTCGCGATCGTCACCCTCGTCGGCTATACGCTCGTCGCGCTCCTCCCCCCGTACCTCGCAAAGGTGGCCGTCGACGACGGGATCGTGCCGGGCGACGTCGACACCCTCACCGTCGTCGTCGTTTTCTTCCTCGCAGCCGGCATCGCCGCCTTCGCACTCTCGGGTGCTCAGACCTACTACACGGGGTGGGTCGGCGAACGCGCGCTCGCCGATCTCCGCACCCAGCTTTTCGACCATCTCCAGCGACTCTCCCTCGGCTACTACGAGCGGAACCGCACGGGAGCGATCATCAGCCGCATCACGAACGACGTCGAGGCACTCGACCTGCTGGTCACGGACGGCATCTCGAGTCTCGTCCAGAACTCGCTTCTGCTCGTCGGAACGGCGGTCGTCCTCTTCGTTCTCGACTGGCGACTCGCGCTCGCGACCCTCGTCGTCCTTCCGCTGATGGCTGCGGTGACGGCGTGGTTTCGCTCACGCTCGAACCGTGCGTACCGACGCGTGCGCGAACGGCTCGGGCTGGTGACGGCGACGCTCGCCGAGGATATCTCGGGGATGCGCGTCGTCCAGTCGTTCACGCGGGAGCCGACGAGCCACGTCACCTTCCGGGGCGTCAACGCGCGCTATCGCGAGGCGAACTACGAGACCGTGGTGCTGAGCGGCGTCTACTTTCCGGCCGTCGAGGTTCTCTCGTCGATCGCGACGGCGATGGTGCTCGGGGTAGGTGGAGCGCTCGTCATCGACGGGAGCGTCGAGATCGGGACCCTGCTCGCGTTCACGCTCTACCTCGCCAACTTCTTCGATCCGGTACAGCAGCTCTCGCAGCTCTACAACACGTTTCTCGCGGCCACGGCCGCGCTCGACCGGATCACCGTCGTGCTCGACGAGGAGCCGGAGGTCGTGGACGCTCCCGCGGCCCGTGAGCTTCCGGAGATCCGCGGCCGCGTTCGCTTCGAGAACGTCCGCTTCGGGTACGGCGACCTGCCCGACGTCCTCCACGCGTTCGACCTCGACGTCGCGCCGGCGACCACCGTCGCCCTCGTGGGCCATACCGGTGCGGGGAAGTCGACGATCGCGAAGCTCCTCACGCGGTTCTACGACCCCCGCGAGGGGCGGATCACCATCGATGGTCACGACCTCCGCGAGGTCACGCAGGAATCGCTGCGTACGCAACTCGGCATCGTTCCGCAAGAGGGCTTCCTGTTCGCCGGCACGATCGCCGACAACATCGCGTTCGCCCGACCGCACGCGACGCGTGCCGAGATCGAAGCCGCGGCCGAAGCCGTCGGCGCCGACAGATTCGTCAGAGAGCTGCCCTCGGGGTACGACACCGCCGTCGGTGAGCGCGGCTTCAAGCTCTCCCTCGGGCAGCGGCAGCTGGTCGCCTTCGCGCGGGCGCTCCTCGCCGATCCGCGTATCCTCATCCTCGACGAGGCGACGTCGTCCGTCGACATCGGCACCGAGCGTCGCATCGAGCGCGGGCTGCGGCGTCTGCTCGCCGGCCGTACCGCTTTCGTCATCGCCCACCGCCTGTCGACCATCCGGGGCGCCGACCTGATCGTTGTGCTCGATCACGGGCGCATCGTCGAGCAGGGCACTCACGAAGAGCTCGCCGACGCGCGCGGCCCGTACCTGAGCCTCTACAGCGACTGGGCCGCGGAGGTCGCGTAGCCGCGCCCGCCCCGGACACGATCGAGCACTAAGCTCACCCCATGGCATCGGAGCCGGAGATGGAGGACGCCGCCGAGATCGCCGTCCCGGAAGTCGCGCCCGAGACGCGGATGACACCGCGCGATGCCGTCGCGGCGATGCACCTCCGCGTACCCGCGCGCGGCAACCGCAAGCTCCGCCGGCTCCTCGAGCACGTCGACGCGGACCAGCAGATCAAGGCGTGGTGGCACGCGGCCAATGTCAACGCCGTCCTGCGGCTCGCGATCAACGACCACTCGTGGGTCCACATCCAGATCATCACCAACATCGCCTTGAAGCTCTGTCGGTTGCTCGTGAAGCACGGCGTGGAGCTCTCGCTCGTGCGCGATTACCGACTCGAGCCCGACGATTCAGAGGTCGTCGTCGTGCTGTCCGCGCTCCTCCACGACGTCGGCATGTCCATCCATCGGCGCGATCACGAGGACTGGAGCCTCCTGCTCGCAGAGCCGAAGATGCGAGAGCTGCTCGCTGGCCTGTACGACGAGCCCGAGCTGACGATCGTCGTCTCCGAGGCTCTCCAGGCGATCACGAGTCACCGAGCCGATGGGGAGCCGCTCTCGCTCGAGGCAGGCATCCTGCGCGTCGCAGATGCGCTCGACATGGCGAAGGGTCGATCTCGCATCCCGTTCGAGCGGGGCTCGGTCTCGATCCACTCGCTCTCGGCGGCGGCGATCGACGAGGTGAGAATCACCGACGGCTTGACTCGTCCGGTGATGGTCGAGATCGTGATGAACAACTCGTCCGGCATCTATCAGGTCGACGGTCTCCTGAAGGCCAAGCTCACGGGGTCGGGGCTCGAGCCCTACGTCGAGGTGCTTGCCCGTATCGACACGGAGGCCGAGAAACGGCTCGTCCCCGTGTACCGGCTCGATCTCGGGGGGCCGGTGGCGCCAGGCCCCGACGGGTAGAATCCGCGAGCCGTTGCGGGGTCGTCTAACGTCAGGACGCCTGGCTCTGGACCAGGAAGTTGGGGTTCGAATCCCTGCCCCGCAGCCATCGTTTCTCGGACTGACGCTGCAGCGTTGCGTGTTAGGACGTTGTCTCGTCCGGTTACGTTCGTAACATCCTTTTTAACGATTTTGTAGGGAATTCTTCCTGAGCTCGTGCCGCTTCGTGTACCGTTTCCCCGTTTGCGAGGCACGAACGGCGCTCCAGGGTGGAGAGCC
>DATFEK010000153.1:0-5652 GCA_035251305.1 Gaiellaceae bacterium
TACTCCTGCGGGGGAGACCAGAACTACGGCAACTACTGCAGCCCGAAGGCGACCGCGGCCTTCAACGCGGCCACGAGGGAGTTCGACGTCGCGAAGCGGCACGCTCTCCTCAACAGGGGAGATGCCCAGCTCGCCGTAGACCTCCCGTCGATTCCGCTGTACACGCGGCCGAAGTTCGTCGTCTCTACCGGCGGCCTCACCGGTGCGGTGCTCAACACGACGAGTGAGGGCACACCCTGGAACGTCGGCGTCTGGCAGCTGAAGTGACGCCGTTTGCCAGCTCGGGCCGGGGCTTCCCGATCCGCCTTGCTCGCTCGCGGTTGTAGGCCTCGGTCTAGCATCCGGGGAGTGGCGTCGTGCTGAGCTACGTCGTTCGAAGGCTGCTCTACAGCGTCGTCGTCCTCGTTGCGGCCAGCTTTCTCGTCTTCACGTTCGTCTCGGTCTCCGGCGACCCGCTCGCGCAGCTGAACATCATCCCGAACGTCTCCGAGGAGACCAGGCAGAACGTCATCGACCGCAAGCACCTCGACGATCCGATCCCAGTCCGATACGGGTACTGGGTGAGGGACGCGGTGACGAACCAGTTCGGGACCACGCTGCTCGGCGACCGGCCGATTCTGCCCGACCTCTGGCGGGTCATGAAGAACACGCTGCAACTCGTACTGGTCGCCGAGTTCCTCGCGATCATCGTGGCGGTCGGGATCGGCGTGTACTCCGCCAGGCGCCAGTACTCTGCGTTCGACTACACGGCGACGACGTTCAGCTTCCTCGGGCTCGCGACGCCGGTGTTCTGGACGGCGCTGATGCTGCAGGTCCTGGTCGTCCAGATCTTCGAGCACACGGGATACAAGATCTTCCCCATAGCGAGCCTGAACTCGGTCGATCCCGGAGGCGGGATCCACTTCGCCCTCGATCGCGCGCATCACCTCGTGCTGCCGGTCCTCGTGCTCATGGTCGCCAGCGTCGCCAGCTACTCGCGCTACATCCGGGCATCGATGCTCGAGGTCATGGGCTCCGACTACTTGCGCACTGCGCGAGCGAAGGGTCTCCCCGAGCGCCAGGTGACCATGAAGCATGCGTTCCGAAACGCACTCATCCCTCTCGTGACGCTCGTCGCGCTCAGCTTCGGGACCCTGCTCGGCGGTGCCATCGTCGTCGAGACGGTTTTCTCCCTCGACGGGATGGGCCTCTACTTCGTCAACGCTCTGCGTGACAATGATCCCTACCGCGTCATGGCGTGGTTGATGGTCACGGCGACGATGATCATCGTCTTCAATCTCCTCGCCGACATCGCGTACGGCTACCTCGACCCGCGCGTGCGCTATGACTGACGACCCTTCGTCGGCGGCGCGTGATCTGACGGCGGGAGCGAGCCTAGCCGTGTCTGGCTTGCCCCCGGACATCGCGCTCGCCTACGAGTCCGGGGTCGAGATGAAGGCGCGCAGCCAGTGGGCCTACGTTCGGATGCGCTTCCTCCGGCACCGGCTCGCGGTGGCGAGCCTGATCGTCCTCGTCTTGATCGGGCTCGTCGGCGTCTTCGCCCCGCAGCTCGCTCCCTACGGTTACGACGAGATCCCGCTCGAGGACATCACCGCGAGCCAAAACCGTGCTCCGACGTTCGACGGGTGGCACCTGTTCGGAACGGATCAGCTCGGCCGCGACTACCTGAGCCGTGTCATGTACGGGATTCGGACTTCGCTCTGGGTCGCGATCTTCGTTGCCCTCGTCTCGACTGTCATCGGGACCACGGTCGGCGCTCTGGCCGGTTACTACAGCGGCCACGTGGACAACGCGCTGATGCGGCTCACGGACCTCATACTCACGCTGCCGGGCCTCGCCGTCCTGCTCACTGCGTCCGTCTTCCTCGGCTCCGGTGATCCGCTGAAGATCGGACTCATCCTCGCGTTCCTGTTCTGGACGGCGATTGCGAGAATCGTGCGCGGTCTCTTCCTCTCGCTGCGCGAGAGGGAGTTCGTCGAGGCGGCGAAGGCCGCTGGCGCGAGCGACCTCCGCATCATCGTTCGTCACATGCTCCCGAACTGCCTCGGGCCGATCATCGTCAACACGACTCTCGTCGTCGCCGCCGCGATCCTCGTCGAGGCCGCGCTCTCGTTCCTCGGCTTCGGGATTCAGCCGCCGAACGCAGCGCTCGGAAAGCTCGTCTCCGAGGGGCAGGCCGAGGGGTTCGAGCTCTGGTGGCTCGTCACCTTCCCGGGACTCGTGATCGTGCTCATCGCTCTCTGCGTCAACTTCGTCGGGGACGGGCTTCGCGACGCGTTCGATCCCACTCAGCGCAGGGTCCGTGCCTGAGTGCTCCCCGCCGGAAGTACGCTCCGCCTCGCGCGGCTGCGAACGCTTCGCATGCCGTCGTCCTCAGTCGCGCCAATATTCACCAATATTGGCGCTCCCTGCGTCCTCGGCCTGCTCGGTTCTCGCCGGCGAATCATGACCGTACTTCCGGCGGGAAGCACTGAGTCCCAACCGATCCTCACGATCCGTGACCTGACCGTCGAGTTCGACACCGAGGACGGAGTCGTCCACGCCGTCACCGATGTCAACTACGACCTATATCCCGGGGAGGTGCTCGGGGTGGTCGGGGAGTCCGGCAGCGGGAAGAGCGTGTCGATGCTCTCGGTGCTGGGGCTGATCCCGATGCCGCCGGGGCGGATCGTCTCGGGCGAGGCGGTCTTCAGGGGCGAGGACCTGCTGAAGCTGCCCGAGAGCCGTCTCCGCCGCATCCGCGGCGGGCCGATGGCCATGATCTTCCAGGACCCGCTGACCTCGCTGAATCCGGTGCTCAGGATCGGCGACCAGATCTCCGAGGCGATCAAGGTGCACGACCCGGAATCGAGCGACGCAGCCGCGCGGACGCGAACGGTGGAGCTGCTGGAGCTCGTCGGCGTCCCATCCGCGGCGGAGCGGTACCACCAGTATCCGCACGAGCTCTCGGGCGGCATGCGTCAGCGCGCGATGATCGCGATGGCGATTGCGAACGATCCCGGCGTCCTCGTCGCAGACGAGCCGACGACAGCGCTCGATGTGACGATCCAGGCACAGATCATCGAAGTGCTGAAGACGGCTCAGCGAGAGACGCAGGCGGCGATCGTCCTCATTACGCACGACCTCGGCCTGATTGCCGAGCTCGCCGATCGTGTCGTCGTCATGTACGCGGGCAAGGTGGTCGAGGTAGGCGACGTCTTCTCGATCTTCGACTCGCCTCGGCACCCGTACACCGCGGGCCTGCTGAGGAGCCTCGCACGGCTCGACGCGGACGTGGACCGGCTCGAGCCGATCGCCGGGCAGCCACCCAGCCTGATCACCTTGCCTCCGGGTTGCGCTTTCCACCCGCGCTGCGCGCTGTCGCGGGGCCGGGCGTCGTGCAGGACGGACGTTCCGGAGCTGCGGGCGCTCGGCCCGGAGGGTGGGCACCGGTCGGCATGTCACTTCGCCGAGGAGCTCACGGCTGCCGGCCAGCCAGTCGGTGGTCCCGCGTGACCGGGGCGCCATTGGCGAACGGTGACGAGCTCCTTCGCGTCGAGGGCCTCGTCAAGCACTTTCCGATCAAGGCGGGCGTCTTCAAGCACACGGTCGGGTACGTCCGGGCCGTGGATGGTGTCGACGTCACGGTTCGCGAGCGGGAGACACTCGGGGTCGTCGGGGAGTCCGGCTGTGGAAAGACGACGCTCGCGCGCACGATCATGAAGCTCCTGGAGCCGACCGCCGGCAGGATCGTCTTCGAAGGGCGGGATCTCGCGCCCCTCTCGAGACGCCAGATGCGTCCGGTGCGGCGACACCTCCAGATCGTCTTTCAGGACCCGTATGCATCGCTGAACCCGCGGATGACAGTGCGCGAGATCGTCGCCGAGCCGCTGCGTATCCATCGCCTGTACCGGAGCGGCGGCGGAGCACGGCGGGTCGAGGAGCTCCTGCAGCTGGTCGGCCTGAGCCCCGAGCACGCGAACCGCTTCCCACACGAGTTCTCGGGTGGCCAGCGACAGCGGATCGGCGTTGCGCGCGCGCTCGCGCTCGAGCCGAGGCTGATCGTGCTCGACGAGCCCGTCTCCGCGCTCGACGTCTCGATCCAGGCGCAGGTCGTGAACCTCCTCGGTCAGCTGCAGGACGAGCTCGGGCTCACCTACCTCTTCATCGCCCACGACCTCTCGGTGGTTCGTCATGTCTCGGACCGGGTGGCGGTCATGTACCTCGGCAAGGTGGTGGAGGTCGGGACTCGCGATCAGATCTACGAAGCGCCCATGCATCCGTACACACAGGCTCTGCTCTCCGCAGCCCCGATCGAGTCGCCGCGCCGGAGGGGGACGCGTGCGCGGATCGTGCTCGAGGGCGACGTCCCGAGCCCGGCGGATCCTCCTTCGGGCTGCCGGTTCAGGACACGCTGTTGGAAGGCACAGGAGATCTGCGCACGGGAGGAACCGGAGCTGGTTCCCCGTGCGGGCGGTGATCATCCGGTCGCGTGCCACTTCGCCGAGGTCTCGAGCCCGCTTGCCCTCACCGGGCAGGCCGCCTTGGCCGAGCCCGGCGACCACGCGCCGCCCACTACGACCGTCTGACGCCTGACGATGCCGCGCCCGATCATCGTCGCTCTCGTCGCTGCGGCCGTCGCGGTCGCCGCCGGGTGCGGAGGAAGCAGCGCGACTACGGTGGAGGAGCTCGGGCGGTCGGTCGTCTCGGCTCGAGACCGGGTCGACTTCGCCCTCGCGCGGATCACTGAAGCGCAGTCGAAGGACGATCTGCTCGAGCGCATGGACGAGGCGGCGGGCGCCATCGACGGTGCCGCGAGCGACCTCGACGATGTCGGCGCCCCCGAGCGGCTCGACGCCGATCTGGGCGCGCTGGTCGGTTCACTCCGTCAGCTTGCGTTCGACGTCCAGGCGACCGCCGACCAGATCCGTCAGCCGGGCTTCAGCGATTTCCTCGCCGGCACGAAGGGATTGAGCTTCGAGAGCTGGGTCGCCGTGAATCGGGCGCTCGAGGCGCTGGACGCTCAGGGGATCGAGGTCGCGCCGCTCGCGCGACACTAGCTATCGAGCGCTAGAGCGACTCGGCGAGCACGTGCTTGAGCTTGCGGCGCTCGGCCTTGCGCTCGCGCATCTGGCGTGGATCGGGTACCGGGACCGCGGCCAGCAGGGCCTTCGTGTACTCGTTCTTCGGTCTCGTGTAGACGTCGTCGGCGGGGCCGATCTCGACGATCTTGCCGACGTTCATGACGGCGATACGGTCGCTCATCCCCTTGACCACCGCAAGGTCGTGGGCGATGAAGAGGTACGACAGGAAGAACTCCCGCTGGAGATCCTTGAGCAGGTTGAGGATCTGGGCCTGGATCGAGACGTCGAGGGCGGAGACGGGCTCGTCGCAGATGATGAGCCGCGGGTTGAGGGCCAGGGCCCGAGCGATGCCGATGCGCTGCCGCTGGCCGCCTGAGAACTCGTGCGGGTAGCGGTTGATGAAGTCGGGGTTGAAGCCGACCACCTCGAGGAGCTCCTCCACGGTCCGGCGGCGGCGCTGGCGGGTGCCAAGGCTGTGGACGGTGAGCGGTTCGCCCACGATGTCGCCGATCGTCATCCGTGGGTTGAGCGACGCGTACGGATCCTGGAAGACGATCTGCATCTCCCGGCGCTGTGAGCGCAGCGCCTC
>DATFEK010000160.1:0-10691 GCA_035251305.1 Gaiellaceae bacterium
TCGTGGACGAGGGGTCGGACCCCACGGGTCCGACCCCGGTGGTGGGCGTGGGGTCAGACCCCACGGGTCCGACCCCGGTCGTGGGCGTGGGGTCAGACCCCACGGGTACGACCCCGGTCGTGGGCGTGGGGTGAGACCCCACGGGTCTGACCCCTCGCGGTCGTGGCGAGCCGCGACCTACGCCGCCCCGCTCGCGTTCCTCGCGCTCTTCTTCGTCTATCCGCTGCTGTCGATTCTGGAACGCGGTCTCCGAGCGGACGGCTCGCTCGCTTCTCCGCTCGACGTCCTCACGGATGAGCTCACGCGAGAGGTCGTCTGGTTCACGTTCTGGCAGGCACTTGCGTCGACCGCACTGACGTTCGCGGTCGGACTTCCGGCCGCGTACGTCCTGGGGCGATTTGCATTCCGCGGCCGAAGCGTCGTGCGCGCGCTCGTCATCGTCCCGTTCGTCCTGCCGACGGTCGTCGTGGCGCTTGCGTTCCTGGCCGTCCTCCCGGCCGGACTCGAGCGAGGATGGATCGCGATCCTGATCGCGCACACCTTCTTCAACGTCGCGGTAGTCGTACTCGTCGTCGGCACGTTCTGGGGGAGTCTCGACCGGCGCATGTCCGAGGTCGCAGCGACCCTGGGAGCTGCCCCCGTCCGCAACTTCCGCGAGATCACCCTCCCCCTGCTCGCTCCCTCTCTCGCCGCTGCCGGCTCGATCGTCTTCCTCTTCTCCTTCACCTCGTTCGGGATCGTGCTCATCCTCGGCGGCCCGGCGTATTCGACGATCGAGGCCGAGATCTACAACCAGGCCGTCCGCATCTTCGACCTGCGCGCGGCCGCGATTCTCTCCCTCGTCCAGCTGATCTGCGTCGGCGTGGCGGTGTGGATCACGCTCGGGCTCGAAGCCGTCGTCGTCGTGGGCGGAGGCCCGCGCGCTGAGAGCGACGTCTTGCGGAAACCGAGCACCAGTCGCGAGAAGGGAGTCGTCGTCGGGAGCCTGAGCATGCTCGCGGTGTTTCTCGGCGTACCGCTCGCCGTGCTCGCGGAGCGCTCCATCGCCGTCGGCGACGGACACAGCCTCGACGCGTACCGCGCGCTCGCGCGTCCCACCTCGGCGCTCCTTGCCACACCGTGGGAGGCGGTCTGGAATTCGCTCCTGTACGCAGGCGCTGCGACGGTCCTCGCGGTCGTCATCGGCGGTCTCGCCGCCTTCGCGGTCGCGGCCAGGACAGGACCACGTGCGCTCGACGTCCTGCTCATGCTCCCGCTCGGCGCCTCGGCTGTGATGCTCGGGTTCGGATTCGTGATCGCGTTCGATCGAGCGCCGATCGACTTCCGTGCGGCTCCGTGGATCGTCCCGGTCGTCCAGGCGCTCGTTGCGCTTCCGTTCGTCGTCCGGATCGTGGCGCCGACCTTGCGAGCGATCGACCAGCGCCAGCGCGAGGCTGCGGCGATGCTCGGCGCTTCGCCCGGACGCGTACGCCGCGAGATCGATCTGCCGATCGTCGGCCGGACGCTGGCGGTGGCCGCCGGTTTCGCGTTCGCCATCTCGCTCGGAGAGTTCGGCGCGACCGTGTTCCTCGCTCGCCCGGACACCCCGACGCTGCCCGTCGCGATCTTTCGCTTCCTCGGACGGCCGGGCGAGATCAACGCTGCACAGGCGCACGCGCTTGCTGTGGTGCTCATGGCATTGACCGCGATCTCGATCTTCGCGGTCGGACGTCTCCGCGTTGGGCGTAGCTGGGTCTGATGCTGCGCGCCGAGGAGGTCGCGGTCCGCTTCGGCGAGAGAGTCGCGCTCGCCGGTGTGACGCTCGAGATCGCTCGCGACGAAGTCGTCGCCGTTCTTGGTCCCAGCGGGTCCGGCAAGAGCACGCTCCTGCGGGTGATCGCCGGGCTCCAGAGGCCCGACTCGGGAAGCGTGCTCCTCGACGGCGAGGATCTCGCACCGGTGCCGGCTCATCGCCGAGGCATCGGGCTCGTCTTCCAGGAGCACGTGCTGTTTCACCATCTGGACGTCGCGGGCAACGTCGCGTTCGGGCTGCGGATGCGTGGAGACGCGAAGCATGAGATCGATCGGCAGGTGCGCGATCTCCTCGATCTCGTGGGGCTGCACGGGTTCGAGCGACGCTCGGTCGCGACGCTCTCCGGCGGCGAGCAGCAGCGCGTCGCTCTCGCACGAGCGCTCGCGCCGGAGCCACGCGTGCTCCTCCTCGACGAGCCGCTCGGCTCCCTCGATCGTCCGCTTCGAGAGCGGCTGCTCGAGGACCTCGGTGCACTGTTCGAAAAGCTCAGGGTGACAGCGCTCTTCGTCACGCACGATCAGACCGAGGCTTTCGCGTTGGGCGACCGTGTCGCAGTGATGCGTGAGGGCCGCGTGGTACAGGCCGGTACCCCCGACGAGCTCTGGGCGCAACCGGCCGACGTCGACGTCGCTCGCTTCCTCGGGCTCGCGAACGTGCGCGACGGCACCGTCGTTCGACCCGAGGCCATCACGGTGCGGCACATCGAAGCCGGTGACACCGGCGACGGCGTCGTCGAGAGCCTCGTTCGCCACGGCCCGGTCGTGCGCCTGACTATCCGGCTCGACGACGGGTCGCAGCTCGACGCCGCGATCACTTCCCTCGAGCATCCGGCAGCGGGCGAGCGCGTCTCGGTGCAGATCGATCCCGCAGGCATCGTTCGCCTGTGATCCGCCATCGCGTCGTCGTCCACGGCTTCGTCCAGGGCGTCTTCTTTCGCGACTCGGTCAGGAGACACGCGCTCACAGCCGGCGTCACCGGGTGGGTGCGCAACAACCGCGATGGGACCGTCGAAGCAGTCTTCGAGGGCGAGCCCGGCGCGGTCGAGCGGCTCGTCGGCTTCTGCCGCGACGGCCCCCGAGGGGCCCGCGTGGATCGCGTCGAGACCGAGGTCGAGGAACCCGAAGGGCTTCGGGGATTCCTGATCCGTTAGACGTTACGCGTCGTCATCATCGTTCTCATCGTCCCAGGACTCTTCCGTGCAGGCATATCGGGGCGACTGAAGTCGAAGGGATGCGAAGCGTTCGCAGCCGCGCGAAGCGGGGCGTACTTCCGGCGGGAGCACTTAACGCTCGCCGGCGCAGATCCGGTCGCCCGCCATGACCTGATCGAACACGGAGTTGAACTCGCGGTCGCGGTCCTGGTCGGCTGCCGTGAGCCCTGCGACCTCGGCCTGGATGACCGGGGTGACGCCGGGCCCGCCCACGGTGACCCGATGCCGCTCACCGGGCGCTGCCGGGCGTACCTGCTGGCTGGGATAGCCGGCAAACGGCCGCTGGGGAACGAAGCTGTGGCAGAACGTCCCGGTGCCCCTGTGGGTGAGGATGCCCGACTCGCGCCTCCACCCGGCCCCGTACGCGGAGTTGAGCGTGTCGATGTAGAGATTGCGGCCGTACCGGTCCTTGGGCACTCCCTTGGCGGTCGAGCCGTACCCGAAGATCGGCTGGCCGAGGTAGCTGTAGCGGCCGAAGACGCCCTGCCAGCGGCCGTCGTACGTCCAGTTGGGATGCAGCTCGAGCCGAGGAAGCTCGCCCGCGAAGTGCGCGACGTGGAGCTCCCAGTTCGTGTGGTGTGGAAGCCACGGATCGAAGCCGAGAAGCGGCAGGCGCCGTTGCCACGCCTGAACCGTCCAGTACGTCCCGTCGGGCGCCTTGCATGCGGCGACGAGCATCGGCAGAGGCGGGCCGTCGTACGGCCGGCAGCGGTTCTCGAAGGTCCGCCAGTACTTCCCGTTGCGGTACTTGCCCCAACCACCGGCGTAGTCCCAGCGGAACCGCACCTGGGGAACGTCAGCCGACGGAGCACGGGCGTTGATCGCGCCCCACGCGAGAACCCGGCGGAGGCGTCCGTCCGCGCGGCGATAGGTGAAGAGCGCCTCGCCCTTCCCGTTCACCTTCAGCGAGAGGAACGTCACGTTCGCGTCCTGCAGCGGCTCGCTTGCTGTCGCGGGCGCCGCCGCAGCGGCGAAGAGCAGCACGACGACAAGGGCAGGCAGAAGCCTCATCGTGCTCCAGATCGGCGTCAGCACCTGCGTTCCCGTCCCTCGAACGTGGGGTCAGACCCGTGGGGTCTGACCCCCGGCAGAAACCCTCCGGGTCCGACCTCGGTCACTCCCACTCGATCGTCGCCGGCGGCTTGGAGGAAACGTCGTAGACGACGCGGTTCACGCCGGGGATCTCGTTGATGACGCGGCTCGAGATCGCCTCCAGCACCTCGTAGGGCAGCCGGGCCCAGTCGGCCGTCATCGCGTCCTCCGAGGTGACGGCGCGGATGACGACCGGGTACGCGTACGTGCGCTCGTCGCCCTGCACCCCGACCGAGCGGATCGCGGGGAGCACGGCGAAGCTCTGCCACAGCTCGCGGTAGAGGTCGGCGCGGCGGATCTCCTCGAGGAGGATCGCGTCCGCGCGCCGGAGGATCGCAAGGCGCTCTTCGGTCACCTCTCCGATGATCCGGATGGCGAGACCGGGCCCCGGGAACGGCTGCCGCCACACCATCCTCTCGGGCATCCCGAGCTCGGCGCCGACGCGGCGGACCTCGTCCTTGAACAGGAGCCGCAGCGGCTCGACGAGCTCCATGCGCATTTCCTCCGGCAGGCCCCCGACGTTGTGGTGCGACTTGATGAGCGCGGCCACGCCGTCGTCGGCGCCGCCCGACTCGATGACGTCCGAGTAGAGCGTCCCCTGGACGAGGAAGCGGACATCCCCCAAGGTGTTTGCGCGACCGGAATCCGCGCTGGCGGATTCCGGTCTTGCGCTAGGTGACAGCTTTCGTGCCTCCTCCTCGAAGACGCGGATGAACTCCTCGCCGACGATCTTGCGCTTCTCCTCCGGCTCGGAGACTCCCGCGAGCCGCGAGAGGAATCGTCTTTGCGCCTGGACGTGAACGAGCGGAACGCCGAAGTGGCCCGAGAACGTCTCGACGACCTGCTCGGCCTCGTTCTCGCGCAGGAGCCCGTGGTCGACGAAGACACAGGTGAGCTGGTCGCCGACCGCCTTGTGCACGAGGAGCGCCGCGACCGCGGAGTCGACGCCACCCGACAGCGCGCAGAGAACGCGCTCGGTGCCGACAGTCGCGCGGATCCGCTCGACCTGCTCCTCGATGACGGCCGCTGGAGTCCACGTGGGAGGCGCACCGGCGACCTCGTAGAGGAAGTTCTTCAGGATCTCCTGACCGTGCGGTGTGTGCACGACCTCCGGGTGGAACTGGACGCCGTAGAGGCGCCTCGCGCGGTCCTCGAACGCCGCGATTGGCGTCGACTCGGAGCTGCCGGTCACGACAGCGCCGGCCGGGGCCTTGGTCACCGAGTCGCGATGGCTCATCCAGACGACCTGTTCGTCGGGGAGCCCGTCGAAGAGCGCTCCGGGCGAGACGTGAAGCGCTGCTTTTCCGAACTCGGACGCGCCCGTACGCTCGACCCCTCCACCGAGGTCCCGTGCCATGAGCTGCATGCCGTAACAGATACCGAGCGTCGGGATCCCGAGCGAGAAGATCTCGGTGTCGAGGTCGGGCGCTCCCTCGGCATAGACGGATGCCGGGCCGCCCGAGAGGATCAGCGCCGCCGGGTTGCGCCCCGCGACCTGTTCCGCGGAGAGCCGATGACCCACGAGCTCGGAGTAGACGCGAGCCTCGCGCACGCGCCGCGCGATTAGCTGGCTGTACTGCCCGCCGAGATCGACGACGAGGACCGGGCGCTCCTCCGGCATGGGCTCCGGCGCCGGGAGCGGTACGACGTTCGAGCCCATCAGCGCCTGTAGTTCGGGGCATCCTTCGTGATCGTCACGCCGTGTGGGTGGCTCTCCTGTAGGCCCGCCGGCGTGATCCGGGTGAACCGCGTGTTGGTCTTCATCTCCTCGATGGTTGCCGCACCGCAGTAGCCCATCGACTGCCGCAGCCCGCCGACGACCTGGTGGACGATCGGCGCGAGCGGGCCCTTGTACGGAACGCGCCCCTCGACGCCTTCGGGGACGAGCTTGTCGACGTCCTCGACGTCACCCTGGAAGTAGCGATCCTTGGAGAACGAGCGCGCCCTCATCGCCCCGAGCGAGCCCATCCCGCGGTACTCCTTGAACCGCTCGCCCTGTGCGACGATGACCTCGCCCGGCGCCTCGTCGGTGCCGGCCAGCATGGAACCGAGCATCACGACGTCGGCTCCAGCCGCGATCGCCTTCGCGATGTCGCCCGAGCTCCGGGCACCGCCGTCCGCGATCACCGGAACCCCCTGACCGGCGAGCGCCTGGGCCGCGTCGTAAACCGCTGTGATTTGCGGAACGCCTACCCCGGCGACGATGCGGGTGGTACACGCGGACCCGGGTCCTTGCCCACATTTCACAGCATCCGCACCGGCATCCGCGAGCGCCAGAGCACCATCGCCGGTCGAGATGTTGCCCGCGAGGAGCTCGACGTCATGTCGCGTCTTGACATGGCGAACGACGTCGAGGACGCCGTGCGAGTGGCCGTGGGCCGTGTCCACGACGAGGAGGTCGACCTCGGCTTCGACGAGCGCCGTCGCGCGCTCGAGCGCATCGGTTCCCACCCCGACCGCCGCGCCGACGCGCAGGCGCCCCTGCTCGTCCTTCGTGGCGTCGGGGTACTTGATCTTCTTCGAGATGTCCTTGACCGTGATGAGCCCCTTCAGCCGCCCGTCCGCGTCGACCACCGGGAGCTTCTCGATCTTGTTGCGATGGAGGATCGCCTCGGCTTCTTCGAGCGTCGTCCCCACGGGTGCCGTGACGAGGTTCCTCGACGTCATGAGCGCCGAGACGGGCTGCGAGGTGTCGGTCTCGAAGCGGAGATCGCGGTTGGTGAGGATGCCCACGAGGACGCCGTCGTCGTCCGTGATCGGGACGCCGGAGATCCGGTAGCGCTCCATCAGCTCGAGCGCGTCGGCGACGAGGTCGCCCGCACGCAGAGTCACGGGCTCCACGATCATCCCCGACTCCGACCGCTTCACCTTGTCGATCTCCGCGACCTGATCCTCGATCGAGAGATTACGGTGGACGATTCCGAGGCCGCCGGCGCGAGCAAGCGCGATCGCGAGCCGCGCCTCGGTGACGGTGTCCATCGCCGCCGAGATCAGGGGAATGTTGAGAGAGATCGACGGCGTCAACCGAGTTACGGTGGAGACGTCGTTGGGCAGCACGTGCGACTCGGCCGGCAGCAGCAGGACATCGTCGAACGTGAGCCCTTCCTTCCCGAACTTCCGCTCGAACGCGACGAGGCGCTCGATCTCCTCCTGCCGGAACTCGGTTTCCATCACGCGACGTTAGCAGCGCCCGGCGACGGCCATCTCACGCGAGCGCGATGCCGAGCTCATCGAGGCGCTCGCGAACTCGCGCTGCCCACGTGCGGTCACCCTTCGCATCGAGGAGCGAGAGCACCTCAGTGGCCAGGGCCGCAGCTTCCGGATTCCCGCGGCGAGCCCGGTGGAGCGACTCGGCCAGGAGCAGTCTGGTTTCCGCTCGGTTCACGACGAAGTCGGTCTCGTCGGCCAACCCGACGGCTCGCCGTCCGAGGGCCTCCGCCTCCTCGAATCGGCCCGCCTGGGCGCGGACGCCTCCTTCGAGCGCGTTGACGATAATGAAGTTGACGAGATCGTCCGCGGGCGAGCGATCGCGGATCACGACACAGAGGGTTTCGACCTCGTCGTATCGTCCCTGGAGGTAGAGGCACCAGGCGAGGTCGGCGGTGGCCGTCGAATAGTACGCCCGCTCGCCGAGCCGCTCGAGCTCTTCGACCGCGTTGCGAGCGTCGCGCTCCCAGGCTGCGAAATCCCCGGAACGCGCCTCGATCCACGCGGCGTGCATGAACATTCCCGCGGCAGTCGTCGCCAGTCCCGACTGCCGAATCGTCTCGTGGCTCGCCTCCTGCAATTCACGCGCAGCCTCGAGCTGGCCGTCCATCGCGAGAAGTCTGGCGAGACTCGTCGCCAATTTGGCTTCCCCCAGAATCCCGGGGGCGACGAGTGCGCGCGACGTGCTCAGACGAGCGATCGCCTCTGGGACGGGCATCGGCCCGAAGAGGTACGCCGCCCGACTCCAACTCTCGAGCTCCAGCGCGTAGCGACCGCGTACTCCGGCACGCGCGAAGTGGCGCAGGCCCTTCTCGCCTGCCGCAGTTGTCTCGGCCGCACGACAGCCGATCCAGCTCTCCAGCGCGACGCTCCACCAGTAGATGCCCAGACCTTGGTCATGCCCCGAGCCTTCGAGCACCTGATACGCCTGCGACCTCCGCTCGGCTCGCAGAGCTACGCTGGTCGATTCCGTGGTCAGGGCATCGACGCCGTCGTCGACAAGCACGGCCATCGCCCTCAGCACCGGATCGGACGACGTAAGCGCCTCTGCGAGCGCGGAGCGTGACTCATCGATGTCTCCCGACTCCCAGAGCGCGAACCCGATGTCGGGAGCGAGCGCGTGTCGTCGCGTGTCGTCCGGAGCGAGGATCGCCGTTCCACGACGGAGAAGCGCCAGACCAGCGCCGTAGTCGCCGCGGTCGAGCGCCGCGAGCCCGCCGGCGGCGAGGTGCCCGTGTGCCCTTCCAGCGAGCTCGGAGAGACGTGGATCGTCCGGATCGAGCTCTGCCCGATAGCCGCGGGCTTGCTCCAGGTGGTAGCCGACGATCTCGTCGCGCTCGACCAGCTCGTGGCCCGAGAGCCAGTCCGCGAAGCGCTCGTGCAGGTCGGCGCGGGTCGCTTTGGGGAGCGACTCGTAGGCCGCGTCGCGGATGAGCAGATGTCGGAAGCGGAAGCCCTCGTCTTGGGGAAAGGTCGCCGGCGTCGATCGGATGAGCTCCTTGCGCACGAGCGTCGCGAGATGCGACTCGACCGCAGGTCGGACCGGGTCGGGAGCCAGCTCCGCGACCGCGCCCCGGTGGAACACCTCGCCTTCGACGGCACCCCGCTCCATGACGACCCGAACGTCTCCGTCGAGCGAATCGATGCGCGCCTGCAAGAGAGCGTGGATCGTGGGTGGCACGGCCACGTCGCCACCGCCGTGCTCGCGGACCATCGCCAGCATCTCCTCCACGTAGAGCGGGTTGCCGGCGGAGGCAACCGTGATGCGTTCTCGCAGCTCGGAGTCGAGCGAAGCATCTCCCTCGAGTCGGTCCATGAGCTCCGCGCACTCACCGGCGCCCAGCGGCTCGAGCAGGAGCGAGCTCGCATTCAGCTTGCCGCCGCCCCAGTCGGGCCGCGTGTCGAGGAGCTCCGTCCGTGCGATGCAGAGGAGGAAGATGGGCGCGTCGCGGGAGAGGTCGGCGATGTGCTCGACGAGGTCGACGAAGACGGGCTCCGCCCACTGCAGGTCGTCGAGGACGACGACCTGGGGCCGCTCCGAGGCACGGGCTTCGAGCAGTCGCCTGAAGGCGAGCTGCGTCTCGGGCGGCGACGTGCCGATCACGTCTTCGGGATCGACGCCGATCGCGAGCAGGATCTCGACCAGTGGCCAGTAGGTGATGCCCTCGCCGTAGTGCAGGCAGCGACCGCGGAGGACGTCGGCCGTGTCGCCCACACGCTCCAGCAAGTCGGCGACGAGGCGCGACTTGCCGATGCCCGCAGGACCGAGCAGCGTGAAGAGCCTGCACGTGCGGTCGGCGACCACGTCCTCGAAGTCACGCCACAGCCGCTGACGCTCTCGCGTGCGCCCGACGAGCGGCATCTCCAGATGGCGCACGAGGGCCTCCATGTCGGTCAGCAGCTCGAGCAAGCGAAAGGCCCCGACGGGCTCGGACTTGCCCTTGAGCGTGCGGGGCTCGACTGGCTCCACGCGCACCGCATCGCGTACCAGAAGCCGGGTCTCCGCCCCGATGAGGATCTCGCCGTTCGGCGCGGCTTGCTCGAGGCGGGCGGCGACGTTGACCGCGTCCCCGGTGACGAGCGTGTCCCCCTCGCCGCCGACGACCACCTCGCCCGTATTAACGCCGATGCGCGCCTCGAGACCGTGCTCTGCGACGGCAGCCCTCATCTCCGAGGCGGCGCGCACAGCCCTGAGCGCATCGTCCTCGTGGGAGACGGGGATGCCGAAGACGGCCATGACGGCGTCGCCGACGAACTTCTCCACGACGCCGCCATGGCGTTCGACGATCGTCCGCAGATCCTCGAAGTAGCGCCGCATGCGGGCGCGCAGGGCCTCGGGGTCGGTCGACTCCCCGAGCGCCGTCGAGCCGACGAGGTCGCAGAAGAGGACGGTGACGACCTTCCGTTGCTCCCGCTGTGCCTCGGGCACCGCCAACTGGGCGCCGCACGCGCTGCAGAAGCGCGCGTCGTCCGCGTTCTCGCGCCCGCAGCTGGGGCAGGCTGGCATGGGCGGAGTCTAGGACGCCACTACGCCTGGCACGTGCTCACGCCTCGAGCACGGCCACCTGGTAGCGCGATATCGCAGGGTCGCGCGTCACGATCGTCAGGCCCTCGAGCTGAGCCTGCGTCACGAGCATCCGGTCGAAGGGATCGCGATGATGGCGCGGCAGTCGGCCGACCGCCCATGCGTGCTGCGCCGTGATCGGCAGCATCTCGAATCCCCACTCCTGAAGCTCGACGACGAGGTCGTCGACCGGAGGGCGGAGCTTGCCGAGCGCCGTCTTCGTCGAGATCTCCCAGATCGACGCAGCGCTGACGACGACAGTGTCCGCGTCGACGATCGCGTCTCGCGCCTCTGGCGTCAGAGCGTCAGGCTCCCCCGTGAACCAG
>DATFEK010000172.1:0-5925 GCA_035251305.1 Gaiellaceae bacterium
AAATCGCCGCGCGCCGCCATCGTCTTGGCCAGCCCACCGAGCGCGAGCGGGTAGTCGTGGAAGAGGCCGAGCGCGGCACGGTAGTGCGACTCGGCGAGGTCGGTCCGCCCCGCCCTGAAGGACAGCTCGCCTATCTGGTACCCGTACCACGCGAGGCTCTCGCCATAGTCGCCAGATTGCTGCGCGAGCCTGCCGGCCCGATCCATGAGGGCGAGAGCGTCGTCCGTGTTGCCGCGAAGATCGGCGAAGAACGCGAGCCGGCTGTACGCGGCAGGCGTCGGGCCCCACGCGAGAAGCTTGTCGTAGGCCCTCTGAGCCCTTGCGTACTGCCCGAGCGCGAGGTGCGTGTCGCCGAGAGTGGCGAGGGCCTGCAGGCCTCGTGGATCGTGGACGATGGGCCTCGCCAGGGCGAGGGCTCCGCCGAAGTCGTGCAGCGAGAAGAGCACGGCCGAGAGGGCCGCCGCCGCCTGAACGTACTTCGGGTTGGACCGAAGCGCCCGGCGGAGTGCTTCTTCTGCGCGCAAGTAGTAGCCGACGTCGCCCGTCTCGCGCGCCTTGCGGGCGAACGCCTGACCCAGGTACGTGAGATCGATGTAGGCGCCGGCGTCGCCGGCCACACGCTTCGACCAGAAGCCGATCTGCGAATCGGCGTCCGGCGCGTCGGAGCGAGCCGCCGAGCGCTGACCGCCGTCCACCGCGAGCGGGACGGGTGCGATCGAGTCAGTGCTCCGGCTCGATGCAACGAGATAGGCCCCGCCGTACGCAGCTGCGCCGAAGCCGAGAGCGACGGCGACGACTACGAAGAAAAGCCTGAGCGTGGTCATGTCGGATGATCGTCCGACCGATCCCCGGGGGTGGCACGAGGCCACCCCCGAGAGATCGGAGAGAACGTGCTGCCTCCTAGTTCGGCACTCCCAGATACGGGAAGGCGTTCAGGAAGGTCGAGTCGTTCGAGATGCAGTCGGTCGTGATGAGACCCTCGGTGATGAGTCCCAGCTCGGCGTCGATCACGTCGTCAGCGAGGCCCCGACCGTTGAGGAAGCCGGTCTGCATCGACAGATCGACCGTGAGGATGTCCGGCAACAGGATGTCCGCCAGCCCCTGGACCTTCGCCGCGTCGTCGCCGACATTGGGGTCGGTCGCGTCGTTCAGGCTGTGGAGGAGCGTCAGCGAGTTCACGATTTCGCCGCGCCACCGCGCCTGATCCCTCTGCGGCGGCGTTCGGTTGAACTGGTCCTCGAGGTTTCCGTCAGCCGTCGAGCCCGTCTCGAACGGATTCGGCGGGATGAAGACGGTGAGGATGGCCGGGCGACCCATGCGCTCGATCTGATCGCCGCCGACGACCGTCCGCCCCCAGACACCGACGGGGCCCGAGCCGATCATGTTGGTCGGCACCTCGATCGCGAGTGTGGACGTGTTCAGACCGAGGAAGAAGTCCTTGTCGCCGGCCTGGCAGAACGTGGCTCCGTCGTTGAAGCTCGCCAGGTCGAAGAAGAACGGGTCGTCACGCAGACCCGCGAACGTCTTCACTCCGTCTTCGGATTCGACCTCCTCGGTCTCGCCACGGGCGATGAGCTTGCTGTCATCCCCCTTGATCCAGCGGACCGTGTACTTCTGCTCCCCGTTGTCCGGGGCTGTGAACTGCGTCCGGACGGTGATGTCCGGCCTGGCGTCGCCGTTCTTGTCGATCAGGAACTCGTAGCGCGCGCCCTGCCGGAACGTCGTACCGCTGATGACGCCCGCCGCCGGGTTCACCGTCATGGCAAGCACGGTCCTGCCCTTGTTCTGCGGAGAACCAGGGTGAAACACGTACACGTCGTTTATGTCGATCCGGCCGTCCTTCTTGACGGCCGGGGCGTCGAGGTGGTCCGCGCTCACAGCGGGGATCGCCGCCACCGTCGCGATCGCCGCGACGGCAAGCAACCCGAGTACCTCGATGCGAATGAGCCTTCGTACGTTTCTAGGTCGCACCTTCCTCCTCCTTCTGTTTGCTCTTTCCTCACGTGGTCGCCGGCTGCGCGTTGTTCGTCGGCATGCACACATCGGTTCGGGCACGAGCTAGCGAGGGCCGCGGTCTTCGAATACGGTCCCTCTACGCGCGCATCTGCAAGGAGGGCGTCATGGAGCGCGATCAGTACGTCGTCTGGATCACGACTCGAACGATCAAGCCGGGCACGTATGAGGAGTTCCGGCGGGCGTGGCGGCCGAAGGAGTTCCCGGAGGGGATGCTGCGCGCGTACGAGTGCTTCTCGGAGGAGCGGAGCGAAGTCGTCGGAATCTCGACGTGGGACTCGTTCGAGTCGCGCGAGCGGTATCGCCTGTCGGACGTCGAGGCCGCACGGCAGCAGGCCATGGCGCCGTTCGTCGAGGCCGAGAGCTCCGGCCTCTACGTCGGCCGCGAGCTCAAGATGCCCGAGTCCTAGCGCTCAAGTTGCAAGTTGTTACAAGGCCGCTCCGCATCGAAGACAGCGGCAGGCCCAGCAAGTTACAAGTTGTAACTTGCTGCAAGTCACTCTGCGAGCTTCGCGCGGACGAGCTCGTTGACGATGCGCGGGTCGGCCTTCCCCTGAGTCTCCTTCATCACCTGGCCTACGAAGAAGCCGAGGAGCCCGTCCTTCCCTCCGCGATATGCCTCCACCTGGCCGGGGTTGGCCGCGAGGACGGCGTCGACGATCGGCTCGAGCTCCGCGGTGTCGGACACCGCCTCCTGCGCCAGGTAAGGATCCGCCGAGAATCCCGGGTCGGCGAGCCTGGCGATCGCCTCGTCGAAGGCGCCGCGCGGGATGCGATCGCGCGCTTCTACGAGCCTCGAGAACTCGGCGGCAGAAACCGCCGCGGGATCGACCCCAGCACCGACGAGCGTGTTCGCGACCACGTTCGCCGTTGCTACTGGGTCGGCTCCCGCAGCGACGGTCTCCTCCCATAGCCCGTCGAGCCCGCCCGTCACGAGCACGGTTGCTCGATCGAGATCGAGAGCCGCCTCGATCCGGCGAATTCGGGTCGCCGGGAGCTCGGGGAGTTCCGAGCGCAGCCGCTCGACGAGCTCAACCGGTGGCTCGACGGGCACGAGGTCGGGCTCGGGGAAGTAGCGATAGTCGTCGGCCTCCTCTTTTGCTCGGCGCGGCGTGAGACGCCCTGAGCCTGCGTCGAAGTCGTACGTCTCCTGCCGGACCTCGCCGCCCGACTCCCAGACGCCGATCTGCCGCTCGACCTCGGCGTCGACCCCGCGGGCGATGAAGTTGAACGAGTTCATGTTCTTGATCTCGGTCCGCGTCCGCAGCTCGGCCGAGCCGGCAGGCCGGACGGACACGTTGGCATCCACACGCAGCGTCCCCTTCTCCATCTCCGCGTCCGAGATCCCGAGCTCGACGATCGTCTGCCGCAAGAGCTGCAGGAACCGCTTCCCCTCGTCCGCCGACCGTATGTCCGGCGCGGTCACGATCTCGACCAGCGGGGTCCCCCCTCGGTTGTAGTCGACCAGCGAGAAGTCCGCCCCACCGATCCTTCCGGCACGTCCGCCGACGTGCACCGTCTTGGCCGCGTCCTCCTCGAGGTGGGCGCGCACGATCCCGATCAAACGATCGCCTCCTGCAGTGGGTAGTAGCACACTACCGTTTACGCAAGACGGCTGATCATACTGTGAGATCTGATATCCCTTGGGCAAGTCGGGGTAGAAGTAGTTCTTCCGCGAGAAGACCGCCCGCTCCGGAATCTCGCAGCCGAGCGCGAGGCCGAGCAGGATCGTCCACTCGACGGCGCGGCGATTCACCACCGGCAGGGCGCCTGGGAAGCCCAGGCACACGGGGCACGTCTGAGTGTTCTCCCCCGCTCCGAATCCGACCGGGCAGCGGCAGAACATCTTCGACCGCGTCTTCAGCTGGACGTGGATCTCGAGCCCGATGACCGGTTCCCAGGTCATGGGGTGTCCTCCGGGGTCAGACCCGTGGGGTCTGACCCCTCGTCGTCAGCTGGGGTCAGACCCAACGGGTCTGACCCCTCGCGCCAACGCACTGGCACCGTGTCGAACCCGATCGCCTGCTCGAGCGCATGGCCCGTCCGGAAGAGCAAGTTCTCGCCGAACTGAGGGCCGAGCAGCTGGAGCCCCACCGGGAGTCCGTCCGACAACCCGCACGGGATCGACAGGCCCGGAAGACCGGCAAGACAGGACGGAATCGTAAGCAGGTCACACGCGTACATCGCGAGTGGATCCGCGGCCTTGTCGCCGACCGGGAAGGCCACCGTGGGCGACGTGGGCGTCGCGATCACGTCGAACCGCTCGAGCGCCTCGCGATGCTCTCGGATGAGCAGCGTGCGCACCTTCTGTGCCTGGCCGTAGAAGGCGTCGTAGTAGCCGGCCGACAACGCGTACGTGCCGAGCATGATGCGTCGCTTGGGCTCCGGGCCGAAGCCGTCGTCACGCGTACGCTCGACCATCTCGTCGTACGTCGGGGCATCTGCGCGAGGCCCGTAGCGGACGCCGTCGTAGCGCGCGAGATTCGAGGACGCCTCTGCCGGGGCGATGAGGTAGTAGCAAGGCATTCCGTAGCGATAGGACGTCGGTAGGTCGCACTCACCGACCTCCGCGCCGAGCTCGCGCGCGAGTCCGAGCGTCAGCTCGAACGCGGCGCGTACGCCGGGCTCGATCGCGTCCAGCGACTCGAGCTGTGTGGGAACGGCGATCCGCAGGCCGTCGAGGCGGTCAGTCTCGGGGAGTGCCACGGGCTCGGGCAGCTCCACGGTCGTCGAATCGCTCGCATCGCGGCCGGCGATGATCGAGTAGAGGAGCGCGACGTCGCGCACGGTCTTCGCGACGGGCCCGATCTGGTCGAGGCTGGACGCGAACGCGACGACGCCGTAGCGCGAGACCGAGCCGTACGTGGGCCGGAGGCCGACGTTTCCGCAGAGCGCGGACGGCTGCTTGATGGAGCCGCCGGTGTCGGAGCCGAGCCCCCACGGCGCGAGTCCCGCGGAGACGGCCGCGGACGTGCCGCCGCCCGAGCCACCGGGAACGCGCTCGGGATCCCACGGGTTGCGCGACGGCCCCCACGCGGAGTTCTCGGTCGATGATCCCATTGCGAACTCGTCCGTATTCGTCTTGCCGAGCAGCGTGAGTCCCGCTGCCTTGCACCGGGCCGCGACCGTGGCGTCGAACACGGGGACGTAGCTCTCGAGGATCCTCGAGCCCGCGGTGGTCTCGACGCCCTTCGTCGAGATGACGTCCTTGAGCGCGATCGGAATGCTCGCGCCGTCGGAGATCTCGGCCGTGCGCAGGTAGGCGTGGAGCTCGCCGTCGCGCTCACCGATCGCCTCCAGGTAGGCCGCGTGCAGCTCCCCCGGCGACACCTCGCGCCGCTCGACGAGGCCTAAGGCTTCTTCTGCTGTCAACCGCAGCGTGTCGACGAGGGGAGTCATCACACGGTCGGCGGGACGCGGAACAGGTCGCCGTCGCGCGCCGGGGCGTTCGCGAACACGTCGTCCAGACTCAGGGACTCGCGTGGCTCGTCGTCGTCCCAGACGTTTACGACGTCGAGCGGGTGCGACGTCGGTGGGACGGCCGCGAGATCGAGCTCCGCGACGATGCCGACGGCGTCGAGGATCGCGGCAAGCTCGTCGGTGAGGCGCTCGACCTCGTCGTCGGCCAGCGCGAGCCGAGCCAGTCGCGCGACGTGGAGCACTTCTTCTCGGGAGATTGTCACCGAAAAATCCTCTCAGAAACGGAGCGGGCCCCCTCTCGGGAGCCCGCCGCCACGTTCCATGTGCGTCGGTCAGCTCGCGGCTGCCGACACGTTCGCGGCCTGGGCACCCTTGGGACCCTGGACGACCTCGAACTCCACACGCTGGCCTTCGGTGAGGGTCTTGAAGCCGTCCATCGTGATCGCGGAGAAGTGGACGAACACGTCGTCACCACCCTCGCGCTCGATGAAG
>DATFEK010000235.1:0-4217 GCA_035251305.1 Gaiellaceae bacterium
CCCGCCCATCGTCGGCGTCCCCTGTTTCACGACGTGCGCCGCAGGGCCCTCCGCTCGGATCTGCTGGCCGAGGTTCCGCGTGCGCAGCACCTCGATGAACTTCGGCCCGATCACGACGGCGGCGACCATCGCGAGCAGGCCCGCGATCAGGACGGGGACCATGCTCGAGCGAAGTTCGCGATCTCGGATGCGATGCCTTCGAGCCCGACTGCTCGCGAGGCCTTGACGAGCACCGCGTCGCCAGGTCGAAGAGTTGCGCGCACCGTTTCGACCACCTCCTCCGAGTCAGCCGCCCAGGCCACGGGGTCGTAGGCGCGAGCAGGCTCCCCCACTCCGATCACCTCGACGCGGAGACGTGCGGCCAGCTCGCCGATCTCGCTGTGATAGCGATCCGACTGCGCCCCGAGCTCGGCCATCTCCCCGAGGACGGCCACCCGACGGCGATCTCCCGCCCGCTCCGCGAGGTGCTCCAGCGCGGCGTGCATCGAGTCGGGATTGGCGTTGTAGGCGTCGTTGATCACGAGCCCGCCCCCGGGAAGCGGCACCTCTTGCCCGCGCCAGGGAGAGAGCTGGATCGCCCCCTCGCCCTCCGAGGCGCGCTCGAGCGGGAGACCGAGCGCGGCGTATGCGTGGAGGGCGGCCAACGCGTTGACCGCGTGGTGCTGCTGCGTGAAGGGGAGGTCGAGCTCCACGATCTGGCTGTCGAGGGCAAACCGCGTCGTCCCGCCGCGGCGTTCGACGTCCTCGGGACCGAACCGCCGAACCGCGACGTCGTCCCGATCGAGATAGGGCTCGAGCACCGACGCTCGAGCCGGAACGACGGCGGTGCCACCCGAGGGAAGCGCGGCGATCGCTTCGGCGTTCGCCTCGGCCACCTGCTCGACGGTCCCGAGCAGCTCGAGATGCTCGGGGCCGATGTGGGTCACGACCGCGATCTCCGGAAGCGCGATCGCGCAGAGAGCGGCAATCTGCCCGAGCCCCCGCATCCCCATCTCGGTGACGAGGACCTCGGTCTCGGGCTCGAGCCTGCACACGGTGAGCGGCAGGCCGATCTCGTTGTTGAGGCTCTTCTCCGCCCAGATCGTGGAGACGTGCGGCGCGCAGAGGGCGCCCAGGACATCCTTGGTCGTCGTCTTCCCCGCCGAGCCGACGACCGCGACGACGCGCGCCCCGCTCTTCGACCGAACGAGTGACGCCAGAGCGCTGAGCGCGGTCTCCTGGTCGTCGGGCTCGAGCGTCGCCGCCCCGCGGGCCCGCGCCTCGTCGACGAACCTGATCCCGGTGTTCAGAGCGACGAAGAGGTCGCCCGGCCCGACCTCGCGGGAATCGGCCTTGATCCCGGTGATCACCTCGCCGTTCGCACCACGCACGAGCCGGCCGAGCCCGAGTCGTTCGATCTCCTCCGAGCGAACCGGTGTCATGACGTGCCCCAGCCGTCCTCGCGCGACCGCGCGAGCAGGGCGTCCCGTGCGACCGCGCGGTCGTCGAACGGATGCACGACACCTTCGATCTCCTGTCCCTGCTCGTGGCCCTTGCCGGCGATGACGACGACGTCGCCCTCGTCTGCGACCGCGATCGCGCGTCCGATCGCCGTGCGCCGATCGGGGTCCATCTCGACGTCGACACCGGTGCCTTGAAGCACCTCCGCGATGATCGCGACGGGCTCCTCGGAGCGGGGGTTGTCGGAGGTGACGATCACATGATCGGCGAGCTCGGCGGCGACGCGCCCCATGAGCGGTCGCTTTCCGCGGTCGCGGTCTCCCCCGGCCCCGAAGACGACGATGACCCGGCCGTCGGCGAGATCGCGCGCCGCGCGCAGCACCGTCTCGAGCGAGTCCGGGGTATGCGCGTAGTCGACGACGACACTGAACGGCTGCCCCTGGTCCACTGCCTCGAATCGCCCTGGAACGTCCGAGACGAGCGAGATTCCCGTCGCGATGTCGTTCTCGTCGAGATCGAGCAACAGCCCCGCGGCCACCGCGCCGAGCACGTTCTCGACGTTGAAGAGTCCGCGGAGCTGCGTGTCGATCTCGATGCCCGCCGCCCGGAACCTGCTCCCGCTCGGCGCAAGCTCGAGACCCTCCGGGCGGATCTCCGCAGCGTCGTCCATCCCGAACGTCACGAGCGGAGCCCGGTGGACACCGGCGAGCTCGGCCGCGAGCCTGCGGCCCCACTCGTCACGGACGTTCACGGCCGCCGGCGGCGGCTGCGCGCCGGTGAAGAGGTGTCGCTTCGCCTGGAAGTAGTCCTCCATCGTTCCATGCAGATCGAGGTGGTCTTGGCTCAGATTGGTGAAGACGAGCGCGTCGAAACGGACGCGGTCGAGCCGTCGCAGGGCAGAGCCGTGTGACGAGGCCTCCACCGCCGCGCTTCGATCGCCCTTGTCGAGCATCTCGCGGAAGAGCCGCTGCAGGTCGATGGCCTCGGGCGTCGTGAAGGGCGCGGCACGGCGCTCTCCGCCGACGATCCATTCGATCGTGCCCACGAGTCCGGCGGGCCGACCTGCCGAGTCGAGCATGGACTGGAGGAGGAACGCCGTGGTGGTCTTGCCGTTCGTTCCCGTGACCCCGGCCACCTCGAGCTCGCTCGTCGGCTCACCGAAGAACGAATCCGCGGCGACCCCCATCGCCGCTCGGACGTCAGCTACGACGACCTGCGGGACGACGACATCGAGCGTCCGCTCGACGACGAGCGCCACCGCGCCTCGCTCGACGGCCTCCCAGGCGAAGTCGTGCCCGTCGACGCGGGCGCCCGGGACGCAGAAGTAGAGCGCGCCCTTCGTGACGCGGCGCGTGTCGTACGCGAGGTCAGCGATCTCGACCGGCCGGGCTCCGGTCACCTCGCTCGGTGCGAGCGCCCGGATCAGGGCGTCGAGCTCCACCTCGAGAGAAGGCTACTGGCTGGTCAGTCGCGTGGCGCCGGCGACTGCCGCGCGTCGGGCGGAACCTCGAGGTGCTGGAGGTTGAAGCGGGCGATCTCCTTGAACGCCGGAGCGGCGACCACGCCGCCATAGAAGTTGCCGCGAGGCTCGTCGACCATGACCATGATCACGAGCCGTGGCTTCGTGGCCGGAACGAGGCCGACGAACGACGCCACGTAGCGCGACCTCGAGTACCGTCCGTCCGGGTCGATCTTCGCAGCCGTGCCGGTCTTGCCGGCGACGGTGTAGCCGGGAATCGCGGCCTCACGACCCGTACCCTCGACCACGACGCCCCGGAGCATGGCCAGCATCCGCTCCGAGACGCTTCGAGAGACGACGCGCCGCCTCTGCGACCCGGCAACCGTCCGACCGTCGATGCGGTCGATGAGGCGCGGCCGCACGAGCATGCCTCCGTTCGCGATCGCGGCGTAGGCCCGCGCCATCTGAATGGGCGTGACCGCGATACCGTGCCCGATCGGGACCGTTCCGATCGTCGAGCCCGACCATTCCTCGAGCGGGAGCGCGAAGCCCGGCGACTCGCCGGGAAAATCGACACCGGTCTCACGCCCGAATCCGAACCGGTCGATCCACGAGGCCATGCGTCCTTCGCCGAGCCGCTGCGCGATCGTGATCGTCCCGATGTTCGACGAGTACTCGACGATCTGCTTGACGGTCATCCGCTGGGTGCCGCGTGTGTGGGACTCGCGGATAACACGATCCGCCACCTTCAGCCTGGGTGCGAGGCGGAACGCCGTCGTCGGGCTCACGATCCCCTCCTGGAGCGCGGCTGCGATGGTGACGAGCTTGAACGTCGAGCCGGGCTCGTACGTGTCCGTGACGGCGCGATTGCGCCGGCGATCGGCGCGCGTGGTCGGGAACCGGTTGGCGTTGAAGCGCGGTGCGACCGCCATCGCGAGGACCGATCCCGAGTACGGATCCATGACGATTGCGGACGCGGCGTTTGCGCCCCACCGGCGCACGGTCTCCTGCAGGACCTCTTCCGCGTTCGCCTGTATCTGATGGTCGATCGTCAGGCGGACGTTCCTCCCGGGTGTCTCAGCCCTCGTGGAGACGACGTCGAGCGCCCTGCCGAACGGATCCTTGACGATGGTCTGGCTCCCCGGCCGGCCGGCGAGCACCTTCTCGAGCGAGCGTTCGAGGCCTTCGAGACCCTTGTTGTCGAGACCCGCGAAGCCCAGCACCTGGGCGGCGACAGGGCCCTGCGGGTACGTGCGCAACTCCTCGGGATAGAAACCGAGCCCTGCGAACCCGAGCTTCTCGAGCTCCTCGGCTTCCA
>DATFEK010000237.1:0-2847 GCA_035251305.1 Gaiellaceae bacterium
TAGAGCCGGTCGTTCCCTGCCTTCCCGTAGATCTTGTCGTTGCCCGGCGTGCCTCTGAGAACATCGGCTCTCGGAGTGCCGATGATCGTCCCTGCCCAGGCAACGCCGGCGGCGAGCACCGCGACGATCGCGAGTCCCCCCGCAGCCGCGACGCGCTTAGAAACCGTCTTGCAGAGCCTTTCCTAGAGCGGCTCGATCTCGATCTCGAAGACGGCTCCTATGAGACGCCTGGCTCGGACGACATAGGTCGCGGACCGAGCTTCCCCGAGCCGGTCGAGCTCGGGCACGGGCTCGGCCGCCGGCATACCGTCGATCCTCAGGCTGGTTTCGTCCAAGCCGCGAACGAGCTCGAGCTCGTCACCACGGTCGAAGGAGAGCTCCGCAGTTTCGATGCCGCTGGCGCCGACCGCCCACACCTCCTCGCGCCGCACCCCGACCGCGCGGTACGGACGCTCGATCGAGCCATCGAGCGCCGTGGCCAGCGGTTCCGGGTCGAACCCCTCCGGACCAGCGACCACGAGGGTGCGGCCGTCCGTGAGTGCGACGAACTCGGCCTCGTCACCGGGCGAGCCGGGCGCATCGGCAGTCGCCACGGCGTCCCACTCTCGTTGACGAGCGAGCCCGGTGATCCCCGCCTCGAGCCAGTGCTTCCCGGGATCGACAGGGAGCACGTACTACGCCGCCTCTTCGCCCGTCCGGACCTCGGGCTCGGTCTCGACGACTGGCTGCTCGACCTTCTGGCGCGAGCGGCGCGGCTCGTGCGTGCGCTTGTCACGGTAACGCTCGATCTGACGCTCGAGCTTGTCGACGAGGCGGTCGATCGCAGCCTCGTACGACTCGGCGGACTCCCGGGCGACGATGTTCGGCCCCTTGGTGTGGACCACGGCTTCGGCCATGTGGTCGTTCCTGATCGAGGGGTTGTTCTCGCGCGACATCGTCACCTCGACGAGGGTCCCCGAGTACAGGCGGCGCTCGAGCTTGCCAAGCCGCTTCTCTGCGTAGGCACGGACTTGGTCCGATACGTGCCCTCGGTGGGCCTTGACCTGAAGCCGCATGGAGCGCTCCTTTCCGGATCGGCGACGGAACGAGAGTCTCTCGCACACTAACGAACCGCCCGCGCGAGAGTGACGACCTCGACACGCCGAGCGCCTGCACGACGGAGCGCGGCTGCGCACGCATCCGCGGTGGCACCCGACGTGTACACGTCGTCCACGAGGCACACCGTTCGCGGTGCCTCGCTCGTCGCGACGATGCTTCCCCGAACGTTGCGGCGGCGGTCGGCGAGCGCGAGGCCGCGCTGCCGGCGAAGCGTCCGCGTGCGCTTCAGGAGATCGACGGCCGGCACGTTCCAGACGCCCCCGAGCGCGATCGCGAGCGCGCGTGGCGCCACATCGCCGCGCTCCCACGCGCGCTCCGGGTCTCCGGGAACCCAGGTGAGCGTCTCCGTGTCAGGCGGCTGGACGACCTCGGCCACGAGCACCGCCGCCTCGCTCGCGAGCCCGCGCCGACCACGCTCCTTCCACTCCCGGACGAACGACCGCGCTCTCGCATCGTAGACGAGCCCGGAACGTGCTCGCGCGAATCCGAGCCTCCTCCCAGAGCACTCGGCACATCGCCGGACGGGCCAGGGGCCGGGCGATCCGCAGCGCTCGCACACTGGCGGAACGAGACGCGTCAGCGAGCCATGGCACGCGTCGCACAGCGTCCGACCGGGCGCGTCACAGATCGCGCAGCGCTCTGGTAGGACGAGGTCGAGCACCCGCACCCCGGGACGCTACGCACCAACCAGCCACGCCTCCGTGACGATTTCGTGTCAGATTTGTGTAGCCGAGACGAGCTCGCGCAGGTCGTCCTGAGCTCGCACGAGATCGTCGGGCGTCTTGATCGGGAGAAACCGCCCGCGCGGTCCGCGACGCGGCACCTCGAGGTACTGCGTGGGGACGAACGCGGAGACCTCGTGGTAGAGCCGCTCGAGTTGGACGGCCTGGCGACCGTCGACGTCCTTCAGCACGTAGAGCCACGTCAGGTCGTAGTCCTCGTCGAGCGCATCGAGATCGAAGAGGGCCGTATTCGTGTTGAACACGGGGACGAGGCTCTGGTCGAACGAGGGCGGAAAGCGCGGCGCCTCGACGAGCTGCAGCTTCCCGTCGATTCGCACCGGCGCGCCCCCCATGTCGCCTTCCTTGCGCGCGACCTCACACGTGAGCGGGCGACGTGCCAACACGTGGGCGCCGACGACGACGGGATCGACTCGCGCCCCGAGATTGTCGACATTGGAGACCGTTACGACCCGAACGCCACGGTCGCGCAGGGCGTCGAGCGTGCCGGAGCGGCGCAGTGCCTGGAAGAGGTCTCCGTGCCCCGGCGCGTACAACGACGCTCGATCGGTGGCGTCACGAAAGAGCTCGCCGGACACATCGAGACGCAACGAGACGAACTGGTTGAAGACGAGCGGCGAGCCCAGGCCGCGTCTTCGGACATGCTCGCGGATCGCCTCGTCCGTGGCGAAGCTCGTCATCAACGCGATCGGGATGGCGACGCGGAGCGTGCGCTCGAGCGTCGCGGTCTGTACGAGCTTCGCCTCGAGGAAGCTTCTGCCGTCGACGGCCGGGAGTACGGCCTTGACGACCCCTCCGAACCGAGTGGCCATCCCACCCGCGAGCACGACCTGTGCGACGTCGCCGCGACGGATCGCATCGAGCCCCGCGCCCCGCACATCGTCGTACCCGGCTTCGCCGGGAGCCGGGAGCGGCGTGACCTCGTCCCGACGCGGGGCCTCGATCGAGCCTTTGACGAGGTTCGACTCGGCCGACAGCTCACCCGCAGCGACCCGCGCTCGGAGTGTTT
>DATFEK010000239.1:0-2584 GCA_035251305.1 Gaiellaceae bacterium
CTCGTTCTTCGCGCCCTCTGGCCGCCCGATCCGGGCTCCCCCGCGGAGGACCCGAACCTGAACGCCCTCGTGCTGGTCGCGACGTACGGCGAGACGGATGTTCTTCTCACCGCGGATGCCGAGTCCGAGGTCACGGCGCGACTGCCACTCGACGAGGCCGAGCTCATGAAGGTCGCACACCACGGGTCAGCCGATCCCGGGCTCGACGACGAGCTGCGAGTCGTCCGGCCCCGGGTCGCGGTCATCTCGTGCGGGAGGAACAACGACTACGGCCATCCGCGGCCCGAGACGCTCGCGGCGCTGGCCGCGTCGCCCGGGCTGGCCCTCTATCGGACGGACCTGGACGGTCGCATCGTCGTCGAGTCCGACGGCCGTCGACTTCGAGTCCTGACGCACACCTGAACGTCTAGTCTTGCTCGGCCTTGGCGGACGCTCCCGACAAGCCCGTCTACCTGCTCACGGGGAGCGATCGCCCGAAGATCGAGACGGCGCTCGCGCGCCTACGCAGGCATTTCGTGGCGGAGTCGATCGACGCGTCGAGCGCGCTCGACACCTCCGGCCTGGACGCAGTGGCGCTTTGCAACGCTGCCAGCCTCTTCGGTACCACCAGGCTCGTCGTCGTCGAGGACGTCGACGGAGCGCGCGACCCCGACGGTCGGCGCAAGGGCGGCTGGAAGGCTGCCGACGTCGAGGCGGTCAGCACGTATCTCGCCAACCCGGCGCCCGGCACGGTGCTCGCGCTCGTGGGAGAAGACGTCAAGAAGACGACGGCGCTCTGGAAGGCCTGCGCGAAGGTGGGGCAGGTCCTGGAGTTCGCAGTCGCCAAGAAGGGCCTCCAAGGCTGGGTCGCAGAGCAGTTCCGGCTGCGAGGCGTCAGTGCGGAGCCCGAAGCTTCGGCGCTGCTCGTCCAGCTCGTCGGGGACGACGTGCGGTCGCTCGCTTCCGAGGTGGACAAGGTCGCGACCTGGGCGGCGGGTGAGCCCGTCGGCGAGCGAGAGATCGCGCTGCTGGTCGCGACGACGGCCGATGCACCGACCTACGTGCTGACCGACGCCTGGGCAAGTCGCGACCCGGCTCGCGCCCTCGCTGCGAGCGAGACGATCTTCGAGCGCGAGTCGCGGGCTCGGCGAGATACCGCGGCGCGTCTGGCCGGTGCGCTCGGAGGTCATTTGGGACGTCTCCGCGCGCTCAAAGGGCTGGCGAGCGAGGGCGTGAGGCCAAAACAGGCTGCCGAGCGACTGAAGTTGCACCCCTTCTACGCCGAGAAGCTCTTGAGCCAGGCCGAGGGCTTTTCAGCCGAGGAGCTGGACGACGCGTTCGTTCGCCTTGCGGACCTCGACGGATCGCTGAAGGGGCAGAGCCGGCTCGCCCCGGATCTCGAGGTTCAGCGCGCCGTCGTCGACCTCACCCGTCGTCCGGGTGCCGCGCGAGCGTTTCAGGGTTCCTAACGCAACGACCGGCCATGTCGGGCGATCACACATTAGAAGCCCGAAGGCTTGTTAGGAGGCGGCGCCGGCGGCGATCTTCGCGGCCTGCGACTTCTTCCGAGCGGCGGTGTTGCGGTGAAGCGCCCCACGTGCGGTCGCGCGGTCGATCGTGCGGACGAGCTCGCGGTGCTCGCTCGCCATGTGCTCGGCATCGCCTTCCGCTGCAGCGACCTCGAGCCGCTTCGTGAGCGTCTTGATCGTCGAGCGATAACGGAGGTTCTCGAGGCGCTGTCTCGCCTGGATTCGCACGCGCTTTTTCTGTTGCTGGATGTTCGCCATTCGAAAGAGACGCCCGCGGCTGCGGGCCGCGCGATGGTAGCAGGACCGGCTGGGAGAATCGGCCGAGACTCGGGCTGATGGATAACCCCACCGATACGACGGCTCCGCTGCTTCACGAGGAGGGGGGCCACACCCGCCGGATCGCGCGCTCGACTGCGGTGTTCTCGCTGGCAACGGCGGTTTCGAGGGTGCTCGGACTCATGCGCGAGATGGTCAGTGCGTACTACTTCGGCGTCGCCGGCGCGATCAACGCGTTCACGGTCGCCATCCAGATCCCGAACCTCGTCCGAGCGCTCGTCGCCGATGCCGCGCTCTCGGGCGCGTTCGTCCCGGTCTTCAGCGAGTTGCTCGAGCGAGGCGAGAAGCAGCGCGCCTGGCGCGTCGCCTCGACACTCTTCTGGCTGACCCTTCTCGTCCTCGGCGGCGTCACGGCCCTCTTCATCCTGCTCGCGCCGCTCCTGATGCGGCCATTCGGGGATCCGGGCGGCGACTTCGACCTCGCCGTGGGGCTTTCCCGCGTGCTCTTCCCGATCGTGGTGCTGCTCGGGCTCTCTGGGATCGTCGTCGGGATCCTCAACACGTACCACCACTTCGCGCTGCCGGCGCTCGCCCCGGTCGCATGGAACCTCGTCATCATTCTCGGGCTCATCATCGGGGTCCCGCGCTTGGACGACGAAAGCAGTCAGCTCTACCTCTACGCCGGGGTCGTCGTGCTCGGAACGCTCGTCCAGCTGCTGTTGCCGATCCCGTGGCTGCGGCGGCTCGACGGCAGCCTCACGATGGTCGTCGACTGGCGAGACCCTGCGGTTCGCCGCGTG
>DATFEK010000243.1:0-3800 GCA_035251305.1 Gaiellaceae bacterium
CGGTGTGCGCGGCGAGGTCGAAGTCCCCGCGGTTCGCGATGCCCTCGAGCTCGGACCAGCCGATCGGGAAGAGGTACTCGATGTCAGACGTCGCGCTCGAGTAGTGGGAGAGCTCCTCGGCCTCGTGCGGCCGCACGCGCAGGTGGCTCTCGCGAATCCCGTAGCGCAGGTGCCACGCCACTCGTTCGTCCACCCAGTAGCGAAACCACTCCTGCGCGTCGGCGGGCTTGACGAAGTACTCCATCTCCATCTGCTCGAACTCGAGCGTGCGGAAGATGAAGTTGCCGGGAGTGATTTCGTTTCGGAACGCCTTCCCGACCTGCGCGATGCCGAACGGCGGCTTGCGGCGCGCGATCTGCGCGACGTTCTTGAAGTTCACGAAGATGCCCTGCGCCGTCTCGGGGCGAAGGTAGGCGTCGAGGCCCGTCTCCTCGACTGCGCCGATCCGCGTCGAGAACATGAGGTTGAACTGGCGCGGTTCGGTGAGGTCGCACTCCTCGAACTCACCGGGCCGTTTGCTCGGCTTGCGCCCACAGCGCACCTCCTCGTGCTCCGGATCGTTCAGGTGGTCCGCCCTGAAGCGCAGCTTGCACGTGCGGCAGTCGACGAGCGGGTCTGCGAAGCCGCCCACGTGACCCGAGGCCTCCCAAACGGCGGGGTGGAGGATGATCGAGGAGTCGAGGGCGACGATGTCGTCGCGCTCGCGCACCATCGCCTCGAGCCAGCGCGCCTTGACGTTCTCCTTCAGGAGCACGCCGTAGTGCCCGTAGTCGTACGCGGAGCCCAGGCCGCCGTAGATCTCCGAGGACGGGAAGACGAACCCGCGGCGGCGCGCGAGCGCGACGATCTTGTCCATGCTCACGACGTCCGCCATCGGCGAGACGTTACTTCGAACCTGCGCTCCTAGGGCCCGTCTCCCCATATGACGCCTTGACGCGCTTTCAGCTCTGCAAATGCCATCGGTACTCCTCTCCCGGCTACGGGCGTGAGCTAGGGCGTTTCGCACCGCTGTAGCCTGAGGCCGATGAGTGCCGACGAAACCACCCGCCAGCCCGTCGAGCTCCACATCGTGTCGGACTCGACCGGCGAGACCGCGCAGCGGCTGGTGCTCGCGCTCGAGGCACAGTTCCCCGACCAGCCGTTCGAGGAGATCCGCCATCCGCGAGTCGAGAACGTCGAGGATCTCCACCTTGCGGTCCAGCGGGCCCGAGGTCGCCCCGCGGTGATGGTCTACACGCTCGTCGAGCCTGGTCTCCGCGATGCGATGCGGCAGCTCTGCCGGCGTGCCCGCGTCCACTACTGCGACCTGCTCGGGCACCCGATCGACTCGATCTCACGTGTCGCGGGTGTCGCCGCGAAGATGAAGCCCGGTGCGCGTGCGCCGCTCGACGCGACGTACTTCAAGCGCATCGAGGCGATCGAGTTCGCGGTCAAGTACGACGACGGCGTCGGCCGAGGGCTCGACGAGGCGGACATCGTGCTCGTCGGCGTGTCCCGGACGTCGAAGACGCCGCTGTCGATCTACCTCGGCTACCTCGGTCACAAGGCGGCCAACGTGCCCGTCGTCCGCGGGATCGAGCCACCTGAGGAGCTCTTCGAGATCGATCCGGCGAAGATCGTCGGCCTGACGATCGACGCCAAGCGGCTCGGAGACATTCGCAGCGCGCGGGTGAAGAGCATGGGGGCTCCGCGCAAGCGCTACGCCGAGCTCGAGGCTATCTACGCCGAGCTCGACGATGCGGCTGCGCTCCATCGCCGGCTACGCTGCCCCGTCATCGACGTGTCCGAGCTCTCGGTCGAGGAGACCTCGATGCGGATCATCCGCCTCGTCGAGCGACGGAAGAGGGCGGCCGCGAAGTCGTGACCGAGGACCCGCGTCCGCCGAGCCCCTACGGCTCACCCGGAGAGCCGCCCCTGCGCCGGCGCTTTCGTCCGCCGCCCGGAGGTCGCGGCGACCTCCGCGAGAAGGGCTGGGTGCCGTTGCACCACTTCGTGCTCTGGTGGTTCCTCCTGCTCGTCTCCGACGTTCTCTTCTACGTGCTCCTGACGCCGATCTGGCTCGGACTCCGCGCCGCCGCCTGGGCCGCCGAGCTTCGCTCGCGGGCGACCCGCTGATCAGCTTCGCGGGTCGAGCCGGTAGACGTCGCCTCGGAGCGACATGGCGTACACGCGCCGAGCACCATCGACGCCGAAGCTCGTGAGCTCCGGGACGACGAGCCCGAGGTCACCGGATGCCGCCACTCGTCCACTCTCGACGGCGAGTGCGGTGCTCTTTCCGGAGCAGAAGTCGCCGTAGAGGTATCGCCCCGCGAGCGCAGGTATTCGTGGGTCGCGTACGACCACGCCTCCGATCACGGCGCACGCATCGTCTGCGCGCGGATACTCGAGCAGAGGCGGCACGGCGCGCTCGCAGGTCGCCAGCTGGTCGAACTGGAGAGAGCCTTCGAAGCACGGCCAGCCGAAGTTGACACCGGACTCACCGCGCGGGGAGAAGTCGATCTCCTCGCGGCGCGCGTTCCCGGCGTCCGCGATGAACATCGAGCCGGTCTCGTCGTCGATCCAGAAACGCCACGGATTGCGAAGCCCGTACGCCCAGATCTCGGGCCGGACTCCGTCGAGTCCGACGAACGGGTTGTCGTCCGGCACCGCGTACGGATCGCCGGAGCTCGGATCGATCCGCAGGATGTTCCCAAGGAGGTCGTCGCGACGCTGCGCGAAGTAGCCCGGTGGGTTGAGGATGCCGCTGTCTCCGTCGCCTATCGACGCATAGAGGTCCCCGTCGGGCCCGAATTGGAGCATGCCGCCGTTGTGGTTCTCCCACGGCTTCGTGATCGTCAGCAGGATCCGCTCGCTGTACGGATCGACGAGGTCGGGGTCGGTCGGGTGCCGCCGGAACTCGCTGATCCTGATGTCTCCGTTCCCGGCGGTCGAGTTGTAGAAGGCGTAGACACGCCCGCTCGTCGGGTAGTCCGGCGCAAACGCGATCGACAGCAGGCCCGGCTCGCTCGAGAGCTTCACCTCGTCCTGCAGGTCGAGGAACGGCCTGGTCAAGATCACGTCGTCGCGAACGACTCGCACGGCGCCTGTCTGCTCGACGACGAAAACGCGGTCGGTATCGCCGCGGGGCGCGGTCACGAGCACCGGTCTGGAGAACGCTCCGATACGTGAGAGCGTCACGAGTTCGGACGTGTCGACGGGAGGCCGGGGTGGCGGCGGCGGGGCGAGGCGGGTGGCGACGCCGAACGTCCCTCTCATTCCCAGCCGCGCATGCCCGGGCACGGAGCACAGGAAGCGGAACGTGCCCTTGCGCGGAAACGAGACCGTGATCGTCTGGCGCTCGGCGGGCCGCAGGATTCGCGTCCTCCGCCCTCTGATCACGAAGTCGTGAGGCGTGTTCCCGCGGTTCCGCACGGCGAACCGGACCGCCGACCCCGCGGGCACCGACCTCCGTGAGAGGGCGAATGCGAAGTCGCGGGCGTCGACGCGCACGGTAAACGTCTTTGAGCTCGCAGCGACCGTCGATCCGGGGAGGAGCGCGCAGACGGACAGAGCCACGAACGCAGTGGCGAGCAGGATGAGGACCCGCCCCGTCGGCAGCACCATTCGAAGGCTACGCGTAGCACCGAACCGTGTGCGATGTGTGCGAGCGCGATCTAACGGAACCATGCGGGTTTCCGCGTATCGCGTGGTACCGATAGATTCCCCCCGCAAATGCGCTACGTCTTCGACTTCGACGAGGATTCGGGCGGTCGCGAGCTCCTCGGCGGAAAAGGGGTCGGACTCGCCGAGATGACGCGGCT
>DATFEK010000006.1:0-6663 GCA_035251305.1 Gaiellaceae bacterium
ATCGCCGCGAAGCGCGATGAAGTCGGGAACCTGGGCAGGATCGACGCCGTACCGCTCTCGGACCTCGGCCGGACCGATGCGGGCCGGCGCGGCTCCTCGTACGGGCTGGAGGACCGTCGTTCGCGGACTCACGAGCTGGAAAGCGTCCCGATCCGACGTCGCTACGAGAGCGTCCCCTCCAGCCTCCTCCTCGCGCGTGACGGCGGCCGCGAGGAAGTCGTCGGCTTCGTAGCCCGGCTCCTTCGCGACCGCGAAACCCGCCGCTGCCACGACCGCAGGCAAGAGATCGAGCTGCTCGAGCAGCTCGGCGTCGAACACGCGGCCGCTCTGGTACGCCTCGAGCTCCGTGTGCCGGTAGGTCGGAACGTCGAGGGTGTCCCACGCGACGAGAACCGATCGCGGGCGCTCGTCCTGCCAGAGGCGCAACAGCATGTTCGTGAATCCGACGATGGCATTGCTCGGACCGCCATCGCTCCGACGCATCGTCTTGGGCAGGGCGTGATACGCACGATGCGCGAACGAGTCGCCGTCGATCACGAGCAGGGGTCTCATGAGAGTGTCCCCTCCAGCTCCGTGATCGCCTCACGCAACCGCTCGGTCGCAGTCTGAGCCGCCTGCGGCAAGGGAAGGCCAGAGAGGTCGCCGAGCTCGATGGGAACGCCGTACGCGACCCGGAGCGGCCCGAGCCGAGCGAGCCGGTTCGTCCCGGAGATCCCGGCCGGGACGAGCGGAACGCCAGCCTCGAGTGCAATGCGCGCAGCACCCGTGTGCCAACGCGCCTCGTACTTCTTGCGCAACCCTTTTCGGCGTCGCGTTCCCTCGGGGAACATCACCACGACGTATCCCTCGCGCGCGAGCGCGATCGCGGTGCCGACGGCCTCATCGTCGCGCTCGCCTCGACGGACGGGGAAAGCACCTCCGGCCGTGACGATGAGGCGGAGGGGGAACCGGAAGAGCTCCGCCTTCGCCATGAATCGGAAGAAGCGATGTGGGAAGAACGGCAGAGCAAGTGGCCAGGGGTCGAAATTCGACCAATGGTTGGCGGCTATCACGAAGCCGCCCTCCCTGGGCACGTTCGCAATCCCCGTTGCGCGATGGCGGAACAGGAGCTTCACCACTGGCCAGCTGAGGGCCGCAATCAGGTAGTAGAGCCAGCTCGGACGATGCGGTCGGGCCACGCGCCGCAGTATCGCGGGATTGCGGCAGATGAACGGGAGGCTATGGTGTCCCGCCAAATGCCCAAGCGACTAGTCATTGTCGAGTCCCCCGCCAAAGCTCGGACCATCGCCGGCTACCTCGGCAACGAGTACGCCGTCGAGTCGAGCGTCGGCCACGTTCGCGACCTGCCGGACCGGGCCTCGGACGTGCCAGAGGCGCAGCGAAGGCGCTTCGGCGCCCTGGGCGTAGACGTGAACAATGGCTTCGAGCCGTACTACGTCGTCGATCCCGGGAAGAAGAAGATCGTCGGCGAGCTCCGAAAGCACCTCACCGGAGCCGACGAGCTCCTCCTCGCAACCGACGAGGATCGCGAGGGCGAGGCGATCGCGTGGCACCTCGTGGAGGTCCTGAAGCCGAAGGTTCCCGTCCGCCGAATGGTGTTCCACGAGATCACGAAGGACGCGATCGGCCGAGCTCTCGACGAGACGAGGGACATCGACAAGCGCCTCGTCGACGCTCAGGAGACCCGCCGGATCCTCGACCGCCTCTACGGGTACGAGGTATCGCCTGTCCTGTGGAAGAAAGTCACGCGCGGACTCTCCGCCGGGCGCGTTCAGTCCGTCGCCACGCGGCTCGTCGTCGAACGCGAGCGCGAGCGCATGGAGTTCACGTCAGCCGAGTACTGGGATCTTCTGGCGACGCTCGAACCCGGCGGATTCGACGCCCGCCTGCTCGCTGTGAACGGCGCCCGTGTCGCGCAGGGACGGGACTTCGCACCGACGGGAGAGCTCGGCGACGACTCGATCGTCCGGCTCGACGAAGTGGATGCGAGATCACTCGCTGCACGACTCGAAGGCGCCGCGTTTCGTGTCGGCTCGGTCGAGGAACGCCCGTACCGCCGAAAGCCGGCGGCACCGTTCCGGACCGCGACGTTGCAGCAAGAAGCGAGCCGCAAGCTCCGCTTCTCGGCTCAGACGACGATGCGGGTCGCGCAACGGCTCTACGAGTCTGGCTACATCACCTACATGCGTACCGACTCGACGACGCTCTCCGAGTCCGCTCTCGAAGCCGCGCGAACGCAGGTGCGCGATCTCTTCGGAAGCGAGTTCGTGCCCGACAAGCCACGTCGTTACGGGCGGACGGTGGCGAACGCCCAGGAGGCGCACGAGGCGATTCGACCGGCCGGCGACGAGTTTCGGGCGCCCAAGGACGTGCAGCGAGAGCTCGGGCGAGACGAGCACGGGCTCTACGACCTCATCTGGAAGCGGACGCTTGCGTCACAGATGGAGGACGCGAGGGGACAGACCGTGTCGCTCAGAATTGCGGCGCAAAGCTCGGCCGGAGAGGACGTGGAGTTCGGTGCGTCGGGAACCGTGATCACGTTCCGCGGCTTTCTCGCCGCCTACGAGCCGGGTCGCGATGAGCCGGCGGAAGACGACGAAGAGCGCGTGCTCCCGCACCTCGCGGTCGGACAGGATGTCTCGTGCACGGCGCTCGAGCCCGAGGGACATGCGACGATGCCGCCCGCCCGGTACACGGAGCCGACGCTCGTGAAGGCTCTCGAGGATAGAGGGATCGGACGCCCTTCGACGTATGCGGCCATCCTCTCGACGATCGTCGACCGCGGCTACGTCTTCAAGAAGGGGACGGCGCTCGTACCGACCTTCGTGGCGTTCGCAGTGGTCAATTTGCTCGAACGCCACTTCGAGCAGCTCGTCGACTTCGACTTCACGGCGCGGATGGAGGACGACCTCGATCGGATCGCAGCGGGAGGCGAGGAGCGGGTCGATTGGCTGACGAGGTTCTACTTCGGCGACGGGGACGATCCAGGACTCCACCACCTCGTCACCGATCATCTCGACGAGATCGACGCACGGGCGGTGAACTCCATCGCGATTCCGGGCAGCGCTGCCGTCGTGCGCGTGGGCCGCTATGGCCCCTACCTGGAGCGCGGAGAGCAGCGCGCGAGCTTGCCTGCCGAGGTCGCGCCGGACGAGCTGACCGCGACGAAGGTCGACGAGCTCCTCGCGCAACCCGACAGCCGCTCGCTCGGGATCGACCCGGAGAGCGGCTTGGAGGTCGTCGTACGGACGGGTCGGTACGGCCCGTACGTGACGGAAGCCTTGCCCGAAGGCTCGGACACGAAGGCGCGAACCGCGTCTCTCTTCGCCTCCATGTCGCCCGAGGACATCTCGTTGGACGACGCAGTCAAGCTGCTCTCCCTGCCGCGCCTCCTCGGCGAGGCGAACGGCGAGGAGGTAACGGCTCAGAACGGACGCTACGGCCCCTACGTCAAGAAGGGCTCCGAATCGCGCTCGCTCGAATCCGAGGAGCAGCTCTTCACCGTCACGCTCGAAGAGGCCCTCGAGCTCCTCGCCGCTCCTCCACGCCGACGCGGGCGGAAGGGCGCGCGTGGTCCGCTGAAGGAGCTCGGCGAAGACCCGGTCAGCGGCCGCTCGATCGTCGTCCGGGACGGGCGTTTCGGGCCCTACGTGACCGACGGCGAGACGAACGCGAGTCTACGACGAGGTGACACGCCGGAAGGTGTGACACTCGAACGGGCGAGCGAGCTCCTCGTTGAAAGACGCGCTAAGAGCGCGTAAAGCATTCGAGAGGGGGTTTTCGCCGTCCGCCCGAGCGGTCATGATCTAACTGCCTAAGGCAGGAACACGTCTCAGGTAAGAGTGGGCCTACGGGCTCTGTGCGTTTGCGCCGCGAACCGCTTGGGCATCAATGGCGGAATAGGAGACAAGGACGCGAACGTTACGAGCTTGTGACGCACACGTGCCGCCGGATCATGCTGGAACAAGAAAGAAAACCGCCGTAGACTCCGTAAGTTTGTTACTTCCCGTGAGTAGAGCTCGAAAGGACTGAACACCATCTTGACGCAGAACCAGCTCATTGAACTGTTCGAGTCGGAGCACGTGAAGGCTCTGATCGAGCGTGCCGAGGAGCACGGGGGCCAGCTCGAGGCGCCCGAGCTCGAGGCGTTCGTGCTCGAGCACGACATCGGCGACGAGGACGCCGAGCTGCTCCAGCGCGAGCTCGAGGCGCACAACATCGAGATCACGCATCCCGACGTCGACGCTGAAAAGGAAGAGGCTGCCGCCAAGCAGTACGAGGCCGGCGCAGTTTCGGGCGCCGCCGACAGCCTTCAACTCTTCCTGGCCGACGTCGGCCGCCACAAGCTCCTGACCGCGGCCGAAGAGGTTGCGCTCGCCAAGCGGATCGAGCGCGGCGACCCGGTTGCGAAGCGAGTGATGATCGAGTCGAACCTCCGGCTCGTCGTGTCGATCGCCAAGGGCTACCGCGGCCTCGGCGTCCCGTTCCTGGATCTGATCCAGGAGGGCACGCTCGGCTTGAACCGCGCGGTCGAGAAGTTCGACTGGCGGCGCGGCTTCAAGTTCTCGACCTATGCGACCTGGTGGATCCGCCAGTCCGTGCAGCGCGCCGTCGCGAACCATGCACGGACGATCCGTGTGCCGGTGCACGTCGTCGAGCGACAGCAGAAGCTGTCCCGCGCCGCACGCCGGCTCGAGGTCGAGCTCGGGCGAGAGGCGACGAAGCAGGAGCTCGCCGAGGCAACCGGTCTCCCGATCCAGCACGTCGACGAGGCGCTCGGCGCCGCCCACGCGTCGGTCTCGCTGAACCAGACGGTCGGCGCGGACGACGAGGGCGAGCTCGGTGACCTCTTCGCCGATCGCGAAGCCGCCGACCCGTTCGACGAGGCCGAGGAGTCGCTCCGGCGTCAGAGCATCCGGCGTGCGCTCGACGCTCTTCCGGAACGCGAGCGACGGATTCTCGAGCTCCGGTTCGGCTTCGAAGGGGAGCCGTGGACGCTCGAGGCCATCGGCCACGAGCTCGATCTGACCCGCGAGCGGGTGCGCCAGCTCGAGGGACAGGCGCTCAAGCGCCTCGAGGCGCTCCGCGACCTCGCCGGACTGGCTGCGTAGGACAAACGGGGCTGACCCCACGGGTCACCCCCGTGTCTTCTTGCAGCGGCCTGCACGAGCCTCACCAGACGGGCCGCGCCGCCCTCAGCCATACACGGATGTTCAGAGCGGCCCCGACATTCGGGGCCGCTCGTCGTCTGAGTTACTAGCAGCTGGTAGTAAGCTCCCAGCCGTTCGGCTCCCACCAAGGGAAAGGAAGGGAAGGAATGCGCAAAATTCTCAGAGTCGGGATCGCTCTCGGTGCCGCCTCGCTTCTCGTCGCCGCAGTCGCCTCGGGATCGGCGAACGGAGACGCACAGGCGCAGGACACAATCGTGTTCGCCACGGAGAGCGAGCCGACGTTCCTCGATCCGGCGATCGTCTCGGACGGACCATCGCTCCGGGTTGCGGATCAGATCACCGAGGGCCTGGTGACCGTGAGGCCGGGCACGACGAAGATCGTGCCAGACCTCGCTAGGGACTGGGCGGGCTCGAATGGCGGCAGAACGTGGACGTTTCGCCTACGCACAGGCGTGAGGTTCCACGACGGGACGGCATTCAACGCTCGGGCGGTTTGTTACAACTTCAATCGCTGGTACAACTTCCCGCCCGCGTTCCAGCCCGACAGCGTCGCCTACTACTACTACACCGTGTTCGGCGGGTACGCGAAGCCGGCCCAGGGCATCTCCAGCGATCCCCTGTACCGCAGCTGCCAAGCTGTAAACGCGTCGACCGTCCGGATCAATCTCAGGAAGCCGTCGGCGTCGTTCATCGCCGCACTGTCGCTGCCGTCCCTCTCGATGCAGAGCCCAACGGCTCTCAGGAGGTACAACGCGAACGCAGGGACGCTCTCCGCGGACGGCGTTCTGCGCCCCTCGGGAACGTACGCGACGGAGCACCCGACCGGTACGGGCCCGTTCAAGTTCAAGTCGTGGAGGATCGGTGACAGGCTCGTCCTCGAGCGCAACGACGCCTACTGGGGCAGGAAAGCGAAGCTCAGGCAGGTGATCCTGCGTGCCATCCCGGACAACGCGGCGCGGCTTCAGGCGCTTCAGTCCGGGGAGATCGACGGATACAACCTCGTCGAGCCCCAGGACATCCCGACCATCAGACGCAACAGGAACCTGAAGATCCTCGATCGCCCGGCGTTCAACGTGGGCTACGTGACGATCAACGCTGCGCAGCCGCCGATGAACAGGCTGCTCGTCCGGCAAGCGGTTGCTCACGGGCTCGATCGTGAGGCCGTGGTCCGGTCGTTCTACGGCGGTCGCGCTCAAGTCGCGACCCAGTTCATGCCACCTCAGCTCTTCGGCTGGGCCCGTGACGTGAAGAAGTACCCGTACAATCCCGCGCGCGCGAGACAGCTCCTCCAGCAGGCAGGGCTTACGCTGCCTGTCGAGATCGAGTTCTGGTATCCGACCGACATCTCGCGCGGCTACATGCCCGATCCGCAGCGCAACTTCCAGGCGTTTGCGGCCAGCCTCGAGAACTCGGGATTCAAGGTCGTCGCGAAGAGCGCGCCTTGGCGGCCCGACTACGTTGCTCGGGTTCAGGCAGGCACTGCAGGACACCT
>DATFEK010000034.1:0-5148 GCA_035251305.1 Gaiellaceae bacterium
CTTCTGGTCGACGAGCTCGAGGCTTCCCGCGGCGATGTCGTCACCGAAGAGGCGCTTGCCCTTTCCGACCACCACGGGGAAGATCCAGACGCGGTACTCGTCGACGAGGTCGGCGGCCGCAAGCGTCTGGATGAGGTCCGAGCTTCCGTTGACCTGAATCTCCGGCCCGTCCTCCGCCTTCAGCCCCCGAATCTTGGAGACCAGATCGCCGCCGATGACGATCGAGTTCTCCCAGGCCGCGGACTCGAGCGTGTTCGAAGCGACGTACTTCGTCGCGGCGTTGAGCTTGCGGGCCATCGGATCATCCGCGTACGGCCAGTGCGCCGCGAAGATCTCGTACGTCTTGCGGCCGAGCAGGTACTCACACGGGGCCTGCATCGCCTCGCTCATCGTCTCCATCATCGTTTCGTCCCACGCGTTCACGGACCAGCCGCCGTACTCGAAGCCGCCAGTCGGATCCTCCTCCGGGCCGCCAGGCGCCTGCATCACACCGTCGAGCGTCATGAACGTCTGCACCACCAGATCTCTCACCGTTCCTCCCTTCCGTCTGTGTCCTCTCGCAGACGGTCGCGGTGCACGAGATTCATCGGTCCTGGGGCCGCGCGGAGTCTCTAGTCTGCGTCGACCATGATCGCACGCCAGTCCCGGCTCTTCATCCCGACCCTGCGCGAAGCGCCGGCGGATGCGGATGCGATCTCGCACAAGCTGCTCGTCCGCGGCGGTTACATCCGGCAGGTCGCGGCCGGGGTGTGGACGTTCCTCCCCCTGGGCTGGCGGGTCCACCAGAAGGTCGTCCAGATCATCCGCCAGGAGATGGACGCCATCGGGGGCCAGGAGATGCTCATGCCGGTTCTTACGCCGTTCGAGCTCTGGCAGCAGTCGGGGCGCGACTACATCCAGGAGATCTTCCGCCTCCAGGATCGTGCGGGCCGCGAGTACGTGCTCCCGATGACCCACGAGGAGACGGTCACGTTCCACGCGAGGGAGATCTCGAGCTATCGCCAGCTCCCGCAGCTCCTCTACCACTTTTCGATCAAGGAGCGCGACGAGCCCCGCTCGCGCGGCGGGCTCCTGCGGCTGCGCGAGTTCATCATGAAGGACGCGTACTCGTTCGATCGCGACGAGGAGGGGCTCGCGAAGGCGTTCGAGCTGAACGAGGGGGCCTACCATCGGATGTTCGGGCGAGCGGGGCTCGAGTACTCGGCCGTGCAGGCCGAGTCGGGGATGATGGGCGGCAAGGAGTCGGTCGACTTCCTCGCGCCATCAGGGTCCGGCGAGAACACGCTCGTCACGTGCGAGAACGGCGACTACGCTGCCGATCTCGAGATCGCGCGAGGCGTTCCACGCTCGCCCGACTTCCCAGGAGCTCACGGAGCTCCGAAGGAAGTCGCCACTCCCGGCGTCACGACCATCGAGGCTCTCGCCGAGCAGCTGGCCATCGACGCTGCTGCCACGTCCAAGGCGATGCCGGTAGTGACGACCGCCGGGACACTCGTGCTCGGGCTCGTGCGCGGGGACGACAGGCTCTCCGAGTCGAAGATGGTCGGAGTGCTCGAGAGCGACTATCGACCCGCAACCGACGAGGAGATCCGGGCGGCGTTCGGCGCTGGCGGAGGATCCCTCGGCCCGGTCGGCGTCGACATCGAGGTCATCGCTGACGAGGCGCTGCGCGAGGGCCACTTCGTGGCCGGAGCCAACCGTGACGGGTGGCACCTCCTGGGCGTCGAGGCGGGACGGGACTACGCGCCACGGTTTGCCGACATCCGCGAGGCACGCGAGGGCGATCGCTGTCCGACGTGCGGCGGAGCGTTTCGCTTCCAGACGGCCATCGAGGTCGGCCACATCTTCAAGTTCGGCTCTCGCTACTCCGAGCCGCTCGACGCGACGTTCCTGGACGAGGACGGCGTTGAGAGGCCGCTCATCGGGGGTAGCTACGGCGTCGGCCCCGCACGCGTCATGGCCGCGGCCGTCGAGCAGAGCCACGACGAGAACGGAATCGTCTGGCCGGCGGCGATCGCGCCGTACGACGTCCACGTCCTCTCGCTCGACGGGGGCGCTGCGGAGGTCCTCGCACAGGCCGAGGAGGTCGCGGCGACACTGGGAGGAAGCGGCCTCGACGTGCTCGTCGACGACCGCGACGAGCGACCGGGGGAAAAGTTCGCCGACGCCGATCTCATAGGTTGCCCTGTGCGCGTGATCGCCGGAAAGAAGACGCTCGACGACGGCGCGGTGGACGTCCGCCGACGCGATGGCTCGGGCGAGGACCGCGTGGCGGCCGCAGACGTGCTGAAATGGGTCCAGCACGCCTGATGGCCAAGCGGCGCAAATACAGCAACGAGCACTTCGGCCCGACGATCGAGCGGCTGATGTTCGAGACGGGCACCACCTATAGAGGGCTCGCTGACAAGGCCGATCTGTCCGCGGGCTACCTCAACCACATCGTCCATGGGAACAGACCCGTTCCCTCGAACGACGTGATCGCTCGCATCGCCGAGGGGCTCGGCGTCGAGGCGGAGCACTTTCGCGAGTACCGCATCCGCGTCATCACGGAGAAGCTCGAGGCGATGCCCGAACTCATCGACCGCCTCTACAAGCGTCTGGCCTGAGGTCTGAGACCGGCTAGGTGTCGGTCGCCACGGGGCGTGGCGCAGCCCGGTTCGCGCGCTAGTCTGGGGGATCTAGATCGCGAAGACGTCTGTCGGGATTCCTTTTGGCTAAGCCATGCGGGTTTGCAGGACACCGCGGTTTCGGGCGATCTGTGACCAAGTGTGACCAAGAACCAATTGAGCCGAACTCGGACTGCATGGGACAGTTAGGGTTGTGACCACGCGTGACCAATCGGGGTGTGGCACAGCCTGGTAGCGCGCTTGACTGGGGCCAACGGTAAGTGCGCCGCAAAGCGTGCAGGAAGGCGGAAAGCAGGAGGTTCGGCAGGCTCATCCGAAGTTCATCCGAAGTAGCGGGGAGTGGCCTAGTCTGGTTAGGGCGCGTGTCTGGGGGACACGAGATCGCCGGTTCGAATCCGGCCTCCCCGACTGAATCGCCGGATCCGGCCGAGCGAGTGTATGCGGAAGCTCTGGCCGATGAGCTGAGAGCTACTCGCCGCGCTCTATCTGCCTGGCCATCCAGGCGGTTCGACTCCGACCCGCCTTCTCACGCGCGCACGACGAGGCCGGACTCGTAGGCAGCGCACGCCCGGAGCCAGTCTGACCTCCAGTGGCCCTGTCCGTCCGAAAGGATGTCTTCGAGGACGGCTGCCCGATCCGTCGGAGTGACGGGCGCGACAGCCGCGAGCTGCTGGAGCCGAAGAGGAAGCGGAAGGTCCCTCCGAACGAGCGGCAGCGCGAGGACGGCATCCGCCGGCGTAAGCGTCACGTCGAGCGTCTCTGCCGCCAGGCTGCGGTGGTCGTCAGCGTCGCAATCGAGCCTGTTGGCGACCGCACCGATCTCCTCCGCCCCGTACCGCACCGCGAGGAGTGTGAGGACGCGCCGGCGCAGGAGCTCGAGCTCGTCGCCGAGCGCGTGCGCGAGCTCCGAGCCGGCACCCACCACCTGCCTGACCGCCGCGCAGCGGGCGAAATGCTCGGCGTCGGCCCGAAGCGTCCGATCAAGCGCCGCGGCGATCGGCGCGGGGTCGGCGCCCGCCGCAGCGAGCGCTGTGAGCACCGCGAGCCCGAGCTCCCGGTCGCGATGCTCGACGTACGGGAAGAGACACATCGCCGCCTGGTCGGGCGACGCAGCCCTTGTTGCCCGCACCAGGCGCGCGGTCGCGGGCGTGGGCTGCTCCGACGTCTCCGCGAGCACGGCCGCGATCCGGGGCAGCGCCGCGTCGCCGAGGCGTCCGAGAGCCGCGGCCGCCGCGCTCATCGTGGCCGGGACCTCTAGCGCCGTCACCACCTCGTCGACGAGGTCGACGTCGGCAGGCCCAATCGCCGCCAGCGCCTCGGCCCGCATGCTCGAGTCGGGGTCGCAAAGCAGCGTTCGCACCGTCTTGCGAAGGCGGGCTTGGGCCTCACCGTCACCCGTCTCCGCGAGCCGCACGAGAGCCGGCAGGTACACGTCGGGTCGAGGGTCATCCGCGAGCAGAGCCAGCTCGCCGTGCTCCCCTGAGGCCTCGGAGGCGCTCGGAAGGAGGTCGAGCGCCAGCCTCACAGCTCGCCCGTCGTCGCTTCCGAGCATCTCGTGCAGGAACGCGGCAGTCTCGGCGTGCTCGACATCCACAGGAGCGTCACGCAGCAGCCGGTGCTTCAGCGCAACGACGAGCGCGCGCGCGTAGTCGCGATAGAGCAGGACCGCAGCTGCAGTCCACGCGACGCAGACGACGCCGGTCACCGCGATGATCACGGCGACCGAGGCTCCGGCTGTGCGCAACGCGAAGAGCACGACGCCCGTCACGCCGATTGCCATCGGCACGCCTACGCCCTCGACCACCGATTGCACGGCAAGCCTGTCCTCGAGCGGGAGCACCTGGAAGGACGTGTTGAGCGATGCCCTGGTGACGCCGTCGGTCAACGCGACGTCGGCGATCCGGGCGGAGGCCACGAGCGCGAACAGGGCGAGCGACTCGGGGCCCGCGGTTGTCGCCGAGACGAGCATCGCCACCGCGAACACCAGCACCACCGCCGGATTCGCGACGATCCCGAGCCGGAGCCCGAAACGTCGTAGCAGCGGCACCGCGAGGAGCGCGAGAAACGCAAGGCTCACGGCGTTGAGAGCGATCGTGAACCGCGACAGGAACTGCGCGAGGCTATCGGCGCTGGCGAATCGGGCCGCGGCGCGGTCGAACAGGATGTACTCGGCCATGTACGTGCCCGCGGCGGACAGGACCTGGTAGGCGATCAGGAGCAGCACGAAGCGGCTGGAGAGAAGCCGGTGGAGTGGGGGTCGCGGTAACCCATGCGGTGCGCGCTCCACCTGGCCGAGCCGTTCGGCGAACCGGCCGGCCGTCACTGCGAGCAGCGTGACGAACGCAACCTGGGCGATCGCGGCGATGAGAAACAGGCCGTTCGTCCCGCCGGGAAGGCGCAGCAGAGGCGTGGCCACGAGGCCGCCGGCAAGGAAGCCGACCGCGAAGCCGGAGACGATGCGTGGGAAGTGAATCCGGATCTGCTGAACGTCGAGCAGCCGTCCGGCCTGCCCACCGACGAA
>DATFEK010000040.1:0-5776 GCA_035251305.1 Gaiellaceae bacterium
ACCTCGTCGACCGGCTGGGGTTATCGCTCGACGAAGTGCACGCCGAGGCCGAGCTCCTCGAGCACGCGCTGTCGGAGGAGCTCGAGGCGAAGATCGACGCCGAGCTCGGGTATCCGACACACGACCCGCATGGTGATCCGATCCCCGACCGGGAGCTCCGGGTCACGCACGGCCTGCAGCGCACGCTGATCGAGTTCGAGCCTGGAGACCGCGCGACGATCGCGCGCATCCCGGACGGCGATCCCGAGCTTCTCCGCTACCTCGACGAGCTGGGGCTCGTGCCCGGATCGGAGGTGGAGCTCGTCTCGTTCGCGCCGTTCGCAGGGCCGGTCACGGCACGAACCGACACGGGCGAGCACGCGATCTCGCGTGAGCTTGCCGACCGGATCGCCGCTTCGTAGCTGTCGTCAGGCCACGCTGAGCGCGACGACCTTCACGTCCTGCGTGCGCTCCGTGCCGAGCGCGTCGTCGACCTTCCGCTGGAGATCGCCCGACTCGAGAAGCTCCTCCGTGATGTCGGCGCCGCCGATCAGCTCGCCCTTGACGAAGACCTGAGGGATCGTCGGCCAGCCCGAGATCGCCGACAGCTCCTGGCGGATGCGAGGGTCGGGAAGGATGTCGACCGTCGTGATCGGCGCGCCAACGGCGTGAAGCGCGTTCAGCGCCCGGTACGAGTTGCCGCACATGACCATCTCCGGCGTGCCCTTCATGAAGAGCGCGACGGGCTCCTTCTCGATGACCTCTGAAATCTGATCCTTGAGCGTGCTCATTCGGTTCCTTTCGTCGGAACTCGGATCCGGACGACGCGTCGAAGGATCAACGCTTCGTCCCGACCCGGGTTCGAATCCGTAGCTCGTGGATGGAGCCGTCGGCGAGCGGGGCAGCGAGGGCCGTATTCACTCTCCGGTGCTGGTCGAGCAGGGGAATTCCGTCGAACTCGGCGCTCGCCACCGTCACCTGGAAGTGATCGCCGGTCCCGGTGCGGTCTTCGACGTCCACCTCCGAAGCGTTCGGGAACGCCTGCTCGAGGAGCGCTCGGATCGCCTCGGCTTCCATCGCGAGCATGGTAACCACGGGTACGCTCGCTACCGATGCGCGCGATCCGTGCACTGGGGCTCACCGCCCTCGGCTTCTCGGCCGGAATGGCGACGGCGGCAGCCGTCGTCAAGCGCGCCGTCCGGTCGCGCGGCGGTGCGGAGAGTGACGACGTCGCGCTCGTCGCGATCTTCGACGGAGTCGAGCTCGAGAGTCGGGCGGCAGCCTTCCGCGGTGGCTCCATGTTCGCGTGGTACGGCGGTATCGCGGTCGATCTCCGCGAGGCGCAGCTCGCGGCGGAAGGCGCTCACCTCGATCTCCACGCCGTGAACGGAGGCATTGCCGTCAAGGTGCCCGAGGAGTGGCGCGTTCAGTCGAGCATGAGAGCTCTGGCGGGCGGAGTCGACATTCGCGTCGCCGAGCCCGATGACCCGAGCGCACCGACGTTGACTCTGGACGGATTTGCCGTCTTCGGCGGCGTCACGGTCGGCGCCAAGCGGGGCTCGCCTCAACCCGAGAGCTAGCGTGCTCGCCTCGGTTCGATTCCTGTTCTCCGTCCCAGAGCGAGTGCTCCGCGCCGTCGCAGCCGCTACGGGAGGAGCCCTGCACGAGACCGCCCAGCTCGTCTTACCGAGGCTGGTCCGGAAGTCACGCCTGTACGAGGCGACGGCGAAGAACCTGCTGCGGATCACGGTCGAGCTCGTCGGTGGCGTCGAGCGCCCGGCGGAAGCCCTTGCCGACGAGTTCGAGCAGTCACCGACGAAGCTCGCCGTCCGAAAGGCCGGCGGCAACGTGGTCGAGCTCGGCTCGATCTTCGCGTTCGGCTTCTCGCCGCTCTGGCTCCTCGCCGCTGCCGCAGATGTATCACGCGGAACCAGGGTCTATCTGGACGCGCTGGTCTCGGAGCTCAAGAGCGCCGGGTTTCTGGCAGAGGATCTCGAGCTCGATTCCGTGGACGCCCTGCTCGGCGCGCTCGAGGGCGCGAGCGGCACCACGGCCCGCCTCATCGACATCCCACCGCTCGAGGTCGAGGCGTTGAAGCAGTCACTCGCCGACCTCCGCGAGGACGCAAGCGGGCTTCCATCCCCGGAGGAGCTCGCCGCTGCCTACCGGGGCCTCGTCGCCGAGGCCGACCGGGAGGGGAGAAGCCTGCTGGAAGTGTCCGTGGGGGTTGGCCTCGCCTTTTTCAACTCTGCGCGGAGGGTCGGCAGGCAGCACGTCCTCGATACGTATACCGAGGACCTGAAACCGGTGCACGAAGAGGGCTTCTCGGCATACGCGTGGCGCGTCTCGAAGCCATACGCACAGGCGGTCGCGCGTCACTTCGATCCACGCCGGACCTCACTCACCGAGCGCGGGCTCGAGCGGTTGGGGAGACCGAAACTGGTTGAATCGGAGGCGATGTCGCACCCCGACAGCTTCGGAGCCCGAGGACGACTCGCAGTCCACGGGAGCGAGCTCGAGATCTTCCGCCTCGACGCGCTTCAGGAGCGCCACGACGTCTACCGGCTTCCCTACACACTGCGAATCCTCCTCGAGAACGTCCTGCGCCACGAGGACGGCGCGAACGTCACGGCGGCCGACGTCGAGGCGGTGGCGAGCTGGGTGGCGACGTCGGAGCCTTCCCGGGAGATCTCGTTCACACCGGGCCGTGTCCTCCTCCAGGACTTCACCGGCGTGCCGGCGGTCGTCGACCTCGCGGCGATGCGAGACGCCATGAACGCCCTCGGAGGAGATCCGAAGAAGATCAACCCACAGCTTCCCGTCGAGCTCGTCATCGACCACTCGGTCCAGGTCGACGAGTACGCGACCCGTCTCGCGATCGTCCGCAACGCGGAGCTCGAGTTCCAGCGGAACCGCGAGCGCTACGCGTTCCTACGCTGGGGGCAGGGCGCGTTCGACAGCTTCAAGGTCGTCCCGCCGAGCACGGGCATCGTCCATCAGGTCAATCTCGAGTTTCTCGCCCGCGTCGTCGATGAGCGGGGAGGCGTCGCGTTCCCCGACACGCTCGTCGGCACCGACTCGCACACGACCATGATCAACGGGCTCGGCGTGCTGGGCTGGGGGGTCGGCGGGATCGAGGCCGAGGCCGGGATGCTCGGTGAGGCGATCTCGATGCTCGTTCCGCAGGTGGTCGGATTCAGGCTGACCGGCAGACTGCCAGAGGGCTCGACCGCGACCGACCTCGTGCTCACGGTGACCCAAATCTTGCGAGAAACAGGCGTCGTCGGGAAGTTCGTCGAGTACTTCGGGCACGGCCTGCAAGGGCTGCCGCTCGCAGACCGGGCGACGATCGGGAACATGTCGCCCGAATACGGGGCCACGTGCGGCTTCTTCCCCGTGGACGACGAGACACTGCGTTACCTGCGCCTCACCGGGCGGCCGGAGCGGCAGATTGCGCTCGTGGAGGCGTACTGCAAGGAGAATGCGCTCTGGCACGACCCGGACGAGCCGCCGACGTACTCGCAGCTCGTCGAGCTCGATCTCTCGACGGTCGAGCCCTCGCTCGCCGGACCTCGGCGCCCGCAGGACCGCGTGCCACTGAGCCACGCGAAGCAGGCTTTTCTGGATGCCCTGCCGAGCTTCGGCATCGACTACGGAAACGCGCACGACGAGGCCGTCGCCGAGACCTTCCCGGCCAGTGATCCGCTTGCGTCGACGGCGCCGGGACATGAGCCCGAGACGGACGGCGCAATCGTCTCGACGTCGCCCCGGCTCGTGCTCGTGGAGCGGTCCGCGGTCGAGGTGACGCTGGACGAAGAGACCTTCGAGCTCGACCACGGCTCGGTCGTGATCGCGGCGATCACGTCCTGCACGAACACGTCCAACCCGACCGTCATGGTCGGGGCCGGCCTGCTTGCGAAGAACGCCGTCGAACGCGGCCTCACCCGTCGGCCGTGGGTGAAGTCGAGCCTTGCGCCCGGCTCGAAGGTCGTCACGCAGTACTACGAGAAGTCGGGGCTCACGCCGTACCTCGAAGCGCTCGGGTTCCACACCGTCGGCTACGGGTGCACGACGTGCATCGGGAACTCGGGCCCCCTCCCTGAGCCGATCTCGAAGGGGATCGCCGAGGGTGATCTCGTCGCGTGCGCCGTCCTCTCGGGCAACCGGAACTTCGAGGCGCGGATCCATTCGGAGGTGAAGGCCAACTACCTCGCCTCGCCTCCGCTCGTCGTCGCGTACGCGCTGGCAGGACGCATGGACATCGACCTCGCAACGGAGCCGATCGGCGTTGGGTCGGACGGTCGAGACGTGTTCCTCGCGGACATCTGGCCCTCGCCGGACGAGGTTCAGGAGACGATCGCTCTCGCGGTGGGCGACGAGATGTTCCGCGCGACCTACGCGGACGTCTTCACCGGGGACGAGAGCTGGCGCGAGCTCCCCGTTCCCGAGGGCGAGCTCTTCGCCTGGGACCCCGAATCGACGTACGTCCGCCTGCCCACGTACTTCGACGGAATGCCGCCGACACCGGAAGCCGTCGAGGACTTCGCAGGCGCACGCTGCCTCGTCTCGATCGGGGACTCCGTGACGACCGATCACATCTCTCCTGCAGGATCGATCAAGCCCGATTCACCCGCCGGGCGCTACCTCATCGAGCGCGGCGTCGAGCGACGCGAGTTCAACTCGTACGGGTCACGGCGAGGCAACCACGAGGTGATGGTGCGAGGGACGTTCGCGAACGTCCGTCTACGGAACCTGCTGGTGCCCGGGTCGGAGGGAACCTGGACCGTCCACCTGCCGTCCGGCGACGAGCTGACTATCTTCGAGGCGGCCGAGCGCTATCGCGAGGAGCGTGTCCCGCTGATCGTCCTCGCGGGCAAGGAGTACGGTTCGGGCTCGTCGCGCGACTGGGCGGCGAAGGGGCCCAAGCTCCTCGGCGTTCGCGCCGTCATCGCGGAGAGCTACGAACGGATCCACCGCTCGAACCTGTTGATGATGGGCATCCTCCCGCTGCAGTTCCGGCCCGGCGAGAACACCGAGTCGCTCGGCCTGACCGGGCGCGAGGAGTACGCGATCTCGGGGATCGAGAAGGGCGAGGCCCGCGAGGTCACCGTGCGTGCGGACGCAGTGGAGTTCCGCGCGATCGTCAGGCTCGACACCCCGCGCGAGCGCGAGTACCTGCGGCACGGCGGGATCCTTCCCTACGTGCTGCGGCGGCTCATGAACGACTGATCGGGACCGTGACCGCGGCCCGGTCCTCGAAGACGCGCCGATAACCTGCGCGACCGGATGACGCCGGCCGAGAGGATCGAAGGGAGCTGGGGAGTCGACCCCGTTCCCGCGCGCCTGCACGTCCTGAGCGGGCTCGACACGGGCCTTCTCTGGGGAAATCTCGGCATCTCGCTGCTCGTCATCGTCGCGGGGGCTGCACTCGTCCCTGCGCTCTCCCTCCCCGACGCGCTCGTCGCCATCGTCGTCGGCTGTTTGATCGGGAACCTGATGCTGGCCGTGGCGGGGGCAATCGGCGCCGACGCGCGAGTGCCCGGGATGGTGCTCATGCGGGCGCCGCTCGGCCAGCGCGGGTCGTACGTCCCGACCGGGATCAACGTCGTCCAGGCGATCGGCTGGTCGGTCTTCGAGCTCCTCATCATCGCGACGGCCGCAGCTGCGCTCTCGGACGAGCTGTTCGGCTTCCGCGCGAGGTGGCTGTGGACGCTCGTCTTCGGCGCGCTCGCGCTCGCCCTCGCGCTGCTCGGGCCGATCGGGTTCGTGCGAAGGTTCGTTCGCCGCTTCGCGATCT
>DATFEK010000100.1:0-8637 GCA_035251305.1 Gaiellaceae bacterium
GAGACGCAGATTGGGATCGTGTTCTTCGTCAACACCATCGTGATCGTCCTCGCCCAGCTACCCATCGCCCGCCTCGCCCAGGGCCGGCGGAGGATGCCCACGCTCGCCCTGCTCGGGTTGCTGTGGGCCGCGGCCTGGGCAGTCGTACCGCTCGCGGGCTCGGAGACCGCGGGTCGGGCCGCGGTCATCCTCACGGCGGCGATGGTCGTGTTTGCAGTCGGCGAGTGCCTGCACGGGGCCGTTCAGGCGCCGCTCGTCGCCGACCTCGCAGAGCCACGCTTGCTCGGCCGCTACATGGCGCTCTCCGCCCTGTCCTGGCAGGTCGGTTTCGCGCTCGGCCCCGCGATTGGCGGATACGTGCTCGATGTCTCCCCGAGCGGTGTCTGGCTCGGAGCTGCCGCTCTGTGCGTGCTCGGCAGCGCGCTTGCGCTGGTCGTCGAGTCCACGCTTCCGGCACGAGCGCGCCGCACACCCGTGCCGGCCGCGGCGTCTGCATGAACCTCGCATAGAGCTCTGAGCAGGCACCGCGGGTAGAATCCCGAACATGGCTCAGACGAAGGACGACCCCCTCAGTACCCGTGCCGAACCTGCCCCGCATCAGGCGCTCACGGGCCCGTGGCACGGGCCAGGTCGTCGTACGTCCGGCACCACTCGTCCACGAGCTCACCGCTAGCGACCTCACCTGGGTCAACGTCGTCGCGCCGGACGTCGACACGGCGCAGATGCTCGCGGAGCGCTTCGGCTGGCATCCCCTCGACGTCGAGGACATCGTCTCCAAGAGACAGCGTCCGAAGGTGGACGACTACGAGGAGGACGGCTACCTCTTCGCCGTCCTCCACTTCCCGGTCTTCGACGAGACGGTTCAGCGCCTGAACGCTGCGGAGCTCGACATCTTCATCGGTCACGACTACGTCGTCACGTTCCCCAACCGCGAGCTCCTCCCGGTCACGCGTCTCTTCAGGCGCTGCGAGGAGGACGAGCGCCTGCGCGGCCATGTCTTCGCTCGCGGCTCGGGGCGCCTGCTGTACGAGATCCTCGACGACCTCTTCGACTACTGCTTCCCGATCCTCGACAAGATCGCGCACAAGCTCGACGTCGTCGAGGACGAGATGTTCGAGGGCCGCTCGCACGAGGTGGTCCGCGACCTCTCGAACGTCAAGCAGGAGATCATCTCGTACCGCAAGATCATCAAGCCCGAGCGCTCCACGCTCCGCATGCTGGAACGGCGCGTCGAGAGCTTCCTGCCCGAAGAGCTCGAGATGTACTTCGACGACATCGTCGACGCAGCCGAGCGGATCTGGGACCTCCTGGACAACTACAAGGAGGTCGTCGAGGGGCTGGAGTCGACGAACGAGTCGGTCATCTCGCACCGGCAGAACGACGTGCTCCGCCTTCTCACCGTCTTCACAGTCATCGTCCTCCCGCTGACGATGCTGACCGGCGTCTTCGGGATGAACGTCGCGTTCCCGGGAGAGGGCACGCGCGAGGCGTTCTGGGTGATCGTCGCACTGCTGTTCGGGGTCCTCGCCGCTATGGTCGGCTTCTTCCGCTGGAAGCGCTGGCTCTAGGCTTTCTCGCTCAACGGTGCGGGTTCGGGCGACCTTGTACCCGAACTTTGTTCCCCGAGCAGTCGCCGCTCGTGCGCTGAGGCTTCGTCGTGGAACACCACGCCCGCCAGGTGCAGGTAGCCCTTCGTCGTCTGCATCGAGCGATGGCCCGCCGTCGCCATGATCGCGACGGGTGACGCTCCCGTCCCGGCGAGGTTCGTCATCCGAGCGATACGCCGAGCCCGCGAAGTGCGCAACGAGCTCGTCGATGAGGGTTCGGGGAGTAGCTCGCCGGGCTCGTGATGAAGCACGAGTGGCAACTGCGCGAGGCGGGAGTGCAGACCGCTGCGGAAGTGCGCGCAGGCGTGGTGGCTCGAGCGCTTCACCCTCGAGGAGATCCGAGAGCTAGTCGAGGGCGCGGCGGCGTTCACGGCCGAATCATCTTCCGAGCCTAGTCTTCGATCCTGAGGCGGCTCGTCTTCCCCTGGGAGCTGCGAAGGGAACAGAGAGGCGATGATCCCGCCATCGCGATCAATCGCCTCTCTATTCCTTGCTCAACGAGAGATCGCCAACATCGACTCCCGTCACGGTTCGTCTGGCCGAACGCTGACGGTCATGTGCTTTCCGTCGCAAGCCGTGTACCAGTCCTCAGTGGTCCTTCCGTCCGGAAAGAAAATCGTCAGCGTGCGAGGCATGCCTGCCTCCTCTCCGCCCCTCACCTGGCGCGATGGCTCAGGCTGAACGCAGTCACAGCGGAAAGCAGGAGGCTTGTGGAACGAGGACCAGTGTACAGCGCTCGCTCTGAACCACGATTCGCGGCATCGAGACTCTGCGAACGGCGGCGCGGTGTGTGTGCAAGAGGGCCGGCCCCCGCCGCATCGGGGCCCGGCCCGGTGTGCGTCCGCCGTCTAGAGGAGAATCCTGAGTGCCGTCTCGGGCGGACAACCGCGGCGTGTGAGCGCCGACGCGTTGTGCAGGTCGATCTCGACGTGGGAGGCGAGAACGAGCGCAGATCCGATGTCGTATCCGGCGCGAACGAGCTCCTCGAAGCGCCAGCGCAAAATCGCTTCAGCCTCCGTCTCGTCTATCAGTTCGAACTGGGCCGCAGTCATGCCGCCTCCCTCTCGTTCTCGTCTCGGCTACAGGGTCACAGTTGAGCGTCATCGGCTCTCTCGAGCGCCCGCTTGAGGTCCTGAGTCGCCGGACCAAAAGTCCGGGTTCGGAAGTCGAGCCTCCCTCGGACGAGTGATGCCCTACCTCGGTCGGGTAGTGACCGGGCCGTACGGCGTCCACGAGACTCGACATGCCGCCCACATTCCACGGCGTGCCGACCTTGCGCCGGCGGTCGCGACGATCAAACGGGCTGCGTACCGGCCCCGCTCTCCCTCGTAGAACCACGGCGCCGCGGCGCCACGACGGACGAGCTCGACGTTGACGTTGCGCCCGCCGGAGTGAACGTAGCGCAGCCATCGTCCGTAGCGATCGACGCGATCGAGCGCGGGATCTGCCTCGAGGGCCACCCGCGACCCCGGCGGAGCGAGGCGGGCCAGCTCGAGCGTGGAGGCGCCGGAGTAGCACTCCTCGCCCGACTCCGGTGCGTCGATCTGGACGAGGCGAACTCGCCCTCCCCCACGCACGACCAGCGTGTCACCGTCGACGACCCGCTCGACGGTCACCCAGGTTCGAGAGCCGCCGCCGGAACTCGCGCCCGCGGCGAGGGGAGCGAGGAGCCCGACTGCAAGAAACAGCTGGATGACCCGCGAGGCCATGTCCCTCGCGGACGATGGTAAGGGAGAGACCGTCGATGCGCCTACTCGACGCGCGGCAGTCGGCGGACCAGCGGCTCCGCTGGTAGAAACGCCTCATGACGAAGCCCCTGTGGGCGCCGTGGCGACTCGAGTACATCAAGCAGGCAGGTGAGCAGGCGGGGTGCGTGTTCTGCGAGGAGGCGGCCGGGAACCTGGCCGAGGACGCCACGCTTCTCGTCTCGGAACGAGACACCGCCTTCGCGATCCTGAACAAGTATCCATACTCGTCGGGCCATCTCATGATCGCGCCCCATCGCCATGTCGGTGCGCTGGCGGACCTGGCACCCGAGGAAACACTCGAGATCCACGGACTGTCGGTCGCGTGCATGGACGTCCTCGGTCAGGTCTACGGGCCGGATGGCTACAACCTCGGCTGGAACGTGGGCCACGTGGCCGGCGCGGGCATCGCCGACCACGTGCACCTACATGTCGTTCCGCGCTGGTCCGGGGACACCAACTTCATGCCCGTGCTGGCAGAGGTGAAAGTCCTTCCCGAGCATCTGCTCGAAACCCGAGACCGTCTGCGAACGGCGTGGGATCTCGCGGGCGGACGCCGCTCGCAGTGACTGCGTCCACCGATCAACTCGACCGCTTCCGCGTCCTCGTCGACGCGGGCATCGCGCTCAGCTCGGAGCTTTCGCTCGTTACGCTCCTTCAGCGACTCGTCGAGACGGCGGCACAGCTGACAGGTGCGCGCTACGCGGCGCTCGGCGTGATCGACAAGTCGGGGCAGGCGCTCGAGCGCTTCTTGACGACGGGAATCGATGACGAGACGCATGCGGCGATCGGCGACCTGCCGCGCGGGCGCGGCATCCTCGGCGTGCTGATCCGTGAGGCCAGGCCGCTGCGCCTGCACGATCTCGCCGACGATCCTCGCTCCGTCGGCTTCCCACCGCGCCACCCGCCGATGAGAACGTTCCTCGGGGTCCCGATCCTTCTGCGCGGCGTCGCCTACGGGAACCTCTACCTCACGGAGAAAGTCGGTGGCGACGACTTCACCGAGGAAGACGAGGAGCTGACGCAGCTGTTGGCCGCTCAAGCCGCTGTGGCGATCGAGAACGCGCGCCTGTACGAAGCATCGACCCGGTGGCTGCGCCAACTCGAGTCGCTGAACGAGATCGCCGGAGCACTCGTCTCGGAGCTCGAGCTCGAGCCTCTCCTCGCGCTCATCGCCCGGAACCTTGGCGAGCTCGTCGAGGCCAGGCTGGTGCTGATCGCGCTCCCGGACGAGGGCGAGACCCTCCGGATCGCGGCGGCCGAGGGCGAGAACACGTACGGGATCGTCGGGATGCAGCTGGAGTTCGCCGGCTCCAAGGCGGGCCGGGTACTCCAGCGAGGCCGCAGCGAGCGAGTCGACGCTGTCCTCGAAGATCCCGAGATCGACCAGCAGGCCGCGCGCCGGCTCGGCGTTCACTCCGCTCTGTTCGTTCCGCTCGTCGTCCAGAGCGGAGCGATCGGGGTCGTGATCGTGCACGACAAGGCCGGGCCGGCGCCGTCTTTCACCGACGACGATCTGAGGCTGGTCGAGGCCTTCGCTGCACGCGCGGCCGTCGCCGTAGACCTCTCGCAGCGGGTCAGCCGCGACGTCGTCCGCCGGGTCGTCGCCGCCCAGGAGCTCGAGCGCAAGCGGTTGGCCAGGGAGCTCCACGACGAGACCGGCCAGGCGCTGACGTCCATCCTGCTCGGACTCAAGCCACTCGAGCGTGCGGTTGTCGACGACCAGGGCCGAGCTGCGATCGCATCGCTCCGTGAGCTCGTCGTCTCGACCCTTCAGGACGTTCGCCGACTCGCCGTCGAGCTGCGTCCGTCGGCGCTGGACGACTTCGGGCTCGGGACAGCGCTCGAACGCCTCGTGGAGACGTTCCGGGAGCAGACGGGCATCCAGGTCGAGCTCGAGACCAACATCGCCGGGCGTCTACCGACCGATGTGGAGACCGCGCTCTACCGCATCGTGCAGGAGGCGTTCTCGAACATCGTCGAGCACGCGGGCGCAAGCAGGGTCAGCATCCTCGTGACGACGCGGGATCGATCCGTGGCAGCGGTCGTCGAAGACGATGGGCGCGGCTTCGACCCCGCGACGGCCCGTGCGGACGGGCTCGGCCTCGTCGGCATGCGCGAGCGCCTCGCGCTCATCGGCGGTCGACTGCGAATCGAATCGGCCGCGGGAGCGGGTACGACGCTCGTCGCGGAGGTGCCGCTCCTCCCATGAGCATCCGCATCCTCGTCGTCGACGACCACGCGGTCGTGCGCAGCGGCCTGCGACGTGTGCTCGACGCCGAGCCCGACCTGGAGACGGTCGGCGAGGCGCCCAACGCCGAGCGCGCGGTCTTCGAGACCCTGGAACACAAGCCCGACGTCGTGCTCATGGACGTCGTCCTTCCGGGCAAGAGCGGGATCGAGATCATCCCGACATTGCGGAAGAACGCCCCCGAGACGAGAGTGCTCGTCCTCTCGATGCAGGATGACCCGCGATACCTGCGTGAGGCGTTCGAAGCGGGCGCGAGCGGCTATGTGCTCAAGGAAGCGGCGGACACGGAGGTGGTCGACGCCGTCCGCGCCGTCGCCGCCGGCGAGCGTTATGTTCACCCGGCTCTGGGTGCGAGGCTGGTGGAGGTCGAGGCGGAGGAACGTCGCCGCGCCGCGGAGGATCCTCTCTCGGAGCGCGAGCGTGAGGTGCTCCGCCTGCTCGCGCTCGGTCACACGAACCAGGAGATCGCGAAGACGCTCTATATCTCCGTCCGCACGGCCGAGACCCACCGCGCGCACATCATGCAGAAGCTGCACCTCTCGAGCCGCGCCGAGCTCGTGCGCTATGCACTCGCTCGGGGGTTGCTCGAGGGCTGAGAACCTCGACCGGGCCGATCGTGGGCTCGGTCGTCCTTTGACGTCACGGGACGGCCCGAAGGGCCTCGCGAGGCTTGCGCCGCCGCGGTCGGACGACGAGCACCGGTCGACGCGCCTCGTGCAACACCCCTTGCGAGACGCTCCCGAGCAAGGTGCTCACAACCGTGCCGTGCCCGCGCGAGCCGACGACGATCAGGTCCGCGTCGATCGAGTCCGCGTGAGCGACGATCTCGTCGACGGGATTCCCGGTGAGAAGCTCCGTGGACGCGGCGATGCCTGCATCCGAGGCGAGCGCGGCCGCTTCGTCCAGCGCCAATCGATCCTGCGCGCTCGGCGAGCGCGGCTGAGCGGCCAGGACGCCGAATCCAGTGGTCGGGAGAACGTGGATCGCGGGCAGCACGTGGACGACGCAGACCTCGGCGCCCTGCTCGGCCGCGAGCTCGAGCCCGAAGGTCACGGCGTCGCGGGCCGGGCTCGAGCCGTCGGAGGCGATCAGCATTTTCATCTGCTTCGCTCTCATGACGGGTCCTAGTGGCTCGCGCCCGTCTTCGGGTTCCCGATCTTGAGCAGCCCGACCTGCCCCAGGTCGACGTGCGCGAAGGCGTGACTGACGAACGGGTAGAGGCCCTCGTCGTCGATCTTGACGTCGAAGACCGCGCCTCCGCCCGCCGGGACCCCGACTGTCTGCACGCCCTGCTGGAACTGCGTCATGTCGCCGTTCACCCACGCGCGGTCGAAGATCGTCCCGACCACGTGGAAGTCGGTGTCGAGCGTCGGTCCGGCGGCGACCACGTACAGGCGCACGGTGTCGCCCGGATCGGCCGTCAGGGGATGGGTGACGTACTGATTCGCGTACCCGTTGAAGGTCGTCCAGTCGGGCTGCATCGCGCGCGCCTTCGCCAGGTCCAGGGACGCGGGCTCGGAGACCCCGTCCCCATTCAGGTACCACTCGCTCGCCACCAGCACGTACTCGTGGTCGGCCTTCGGGAGCGGGGTCGCCGGGTCGACGACGATCGCCCCGTACATGCCGTTCGCGATGTGCGCGAGAACCGGCTTCGTCCCGCAGTGGTACATGTACACACCTGGATCGTTCGCCCGGAACCTGAACGTGAACGAGTCGCCGGGGGCGACGTCGCGAAATGCGACGTTCGGGGCGATGCGGGCGGCGTGGAAGTCGATCGAGTGCGGGATCGCGCCCCCGTTCGTGAGCGTCATCTCCACCATCTGTCCCTCGCGCACGTGCACGATCGGCCCGGGCGCGCCGTGGCCGTCGAAGGCCCAGGTGTTGTACTTCACGCCGGGTGCGATCTCGACGACCATGTCCTTGAGGGTCATGTGCACCTTCACGAGCTCGCCTGCGGGCACGGGCGGCAACGCAGCCCTGGCCGCCGGGTGCGCCAGAGCGAGCTCCTCGGCGTTCTCTGCGGTCTTGCCGGCGAAGCTCTGCAGCGGGAGGCTCACGGCTCCGTCCCCGAGGTGCGCGTGGCTGGTCGTGCCGGCCGCAGCCTTCGCCTCGTCGCGCGCATCGTCTGCGGTCTGTACGAGGACGATCGCGACGATCGCGAGAACCCCGACCGCGATTCCGAGAAACAGGGCGAGGATCCCGAGCCAGACGCTCGAGCCTGGCTTGCGGTCTCGTGCCCTCGATCCGTACTGCGATGAAGCCTGGTAGCTGGTCACGGCATCGACTCCCTTCGAGTGCTGTGGTAGTGCACCCACGCTACGAGTCCCCCACCCCGACGGCATCGGTGTGACGCACGGAGACGGCCTGCGGCTTTTCCGCAAAACGGCTGAAGAATCGAGGCGCGCGACGCTGCGCCCCACCGGGGACGCAACTCCCGATTCAGTGGACGATCAGAACGTCGTACGACCGACGACGACTCCTACCTGCGCGGAGAGGCGGCTCGTGCCGCCTCTCCTTCGTGCTCCGGGAGGTCGAAGCCGTGCTCGATCCAGGTCCTCCTGTGTCCCCCGGATCAGCCCGTGACCGGCATCGTGGTCGGCGCCGTCCGCCCAGACTCGGTCACCGGCGCCCGGCGGCCGAACACTGCGAACGCGATGACGAGAAGCCCGACACCGGTGAGGAGAAGGGCGATCCCGACCACCAACCCGAACACCGACAGGCGCTCGGCCATGAAGCTCATGTTGAGCGCTGTCGAGAGCGCCGTCTCCGTGACCCACTGATTGCGGAAGCCGTTCGAGACGGGCTTGCCGCTCTCGTCCTTGAGGGCCGCGGTCTCGTCGCTCGTCCCTGCGGGGTTGCCCGGATCGTCCGCCGCCAGGTAGCGACCCATCTGCGCGTAGGTCAGGTGCTCGGGATTCCACTCCGCGTTGATCGTGTGGTAGCGCATGATCTGCGCGAACGCACGCGCCTGGTCACCGGTCGTGACCTGCTCGCCTGCCCACTGCTCGGCGTACTTCGCGACCGCGGGATCGTC
>DATFEK010000102.1:0-9033 GCA_035251305.1 Gaiellaceae bacterium
GGGGGCGGTCTTCTCGCGGACGCCCGATGGCCGGATCGCGCAGCGCCCGTTCGGCGCGGCCGGCGAGCCGCGGACGGCCTATGCGGCGGACATCACCGGCCACGTTCTCATCCACGTGCTCTACGAGCAGGTCCTGAAGCGTGACATTCCGACGTACGAGGAGTACTTCGCGTGGAAGCTCGTCGTGGACGACGGGCGCTGCCAGGGCGTGATCGCCTGGAACCTCCTGGGCGGCGGTCTCGAGTCGATCGGCGCGAAGACGGTGATACTCGCTACGGGAGGCGCGGGCCGTCTCTACACGGGGACGACGAATGCGTACGCCTGCACCGGCGACGGGATGGCGATGGCCCTCCGGGCGGGCGTTCCGCTCAAGGACATGGAGATGATGCAGTTCCATCCCACGACGCTCGCGCCGACCGGCGTCCTCATCACCGAGGGCTGCCGTGGGGAGGGCGCGTATCTCCTGAACTCGCAAGCCGAGCGCTTCCTCGTCCGCTACGCGCCGAACGCGATGGAGCTGGCGTCGCGCGACGTGATCTCGCGTGCGGAGCAGACCGAGATCGACGAGGGGCGAGGCCTGGACGGCAACGTCCTGCTCGACCTGCGCCACCTCGGCGCGGAGAGGATCCTCGAGCGGCTCCACGGAACGCGTGAGCTCTCGATGACATTCGCAGGCGTCGACCCGATCTACGAGCCGATCCCCGTTCGGCCCGGCGCCCACTACCACATGGGTGGCGTCGACACGGACGTCTGGGGGCTCACGTCGCTCGAGGGCCTCTACGCGGCCGGGGAGGCGGCATGCGTCTCGGTGCACGGCGCCAACCGGCTCGGCGGGAACGCCCTCATGGAGACGATCACGTACGGGAAGCGTGTCGGCCGGCATGCCTCCGAGTGGGCACTCGCGAACACGACCGTCGAGGTACCCGCATCGGTCGAGGCCGATGCCGAGCGCGAGCTCAGGACGCTTCTCGACCGCACCGAGGGAGAGCGGCCGTGGCAGATTCGCGACGAGCTCGCGGAGACGATGCACGTGAACTTCGGGGTCTTTCGCCGCGAGGAGCAGATGATCGAGGAGGGGAACATCGTCCGATCGCTCCGCGAACGGTACGAGCGGGTCGTCGTCGAGGACAAGGGATCCGTCTTCAACTCGGATCTCACGCAGGCGCTCGAGCTCGAGTTCCTCCTCGAGCTCGCCGAGTGCATGGTCGTTGCCGGCCTGGCGCGGAAGGAGAGCCGCGGGGCCCACGCGCGCCCCTACGACTACCCGGACCGCGACGACGAGAACTACCTCCGGCACACGCTCGTGACGTGGAAGGATGGAGCGCCCGAGCTCGACTGGAAGCCGGTGACGATGACGAAGTGGCAGCCCGAGGAGCGCAAGTACTAGCGCTCGCCGCCTTCGGCGCCAAGCGCTATAGAGAGGAGCGAGGTGCAGGTAGCACTCAAGATCTGGCGTTACGACCCGGTCGCGGGAGAGCGAGCGCTGAAGGAGTACGAGGTCGACGCCCCGGACTGGGCAACCCTCCTCGATCTCCTCGACATCGTCAAGGACAAGCACGACGGGACGCTTGCATACCGCAAGAGCTGCCGGATGATGATCTGCGGCTCCTGCGGGATGCGCATGGACGGGGCTGCAGTGCTCGCCTGCAAGACGCGTATGGTCGACATCGCCGAGTCCGGCCACGTTCCCGTGATCTCGGCGATGGGGAACATGCCGATCGTGAAGGACCTCGTGGTGGACATGGAGCCGTTCTGGGGGAAGATCCGCGCGGTCACGCCGTGGCTGGAGCCCGGGTATGCGGATCCCGGAGAGAAGGAGAACACCGTCTCGCAGGAGCGGATGGACGTGATCCACAAGGAGTCGCTCTGCATCATGTGCGGCTGCTGCGTCTCCGAGTGCAACTCGATGGAGGCGGACCCGGACTTCCTCGGTCCGGCGGCCCTGGCCAAGGGCATGCGCTTCGTCGGCGACGCGCGCGATCAGGCGACGGTCGAGCGTCTGCAGGAGTACTCGAACCCGCACGGGATCTGGGACTGCACGCGCTGCTACTTCTGCCAGGAGCGCTGCCCCAAGGGCGTCGACCCGAGGGATGCGATCGCAAAGCTCGGGGCCGAGGCCATGCGCAAGGGGATCGACTCCGACATGGGCGCGAAGCACGCGAAGTGGTTCGTCACGTCGGCGAAGACGACTGGCTGGCTCCGTGAGACCGAGCTCGTCCCGAAGACGCAGGGTATCGCCCGGTCGATCAAGGAGACCAAGTTCGCGATGGGCCTGCTCAAGCACGGGAAGGTGCCGCCCCCGTTCCCTCCGCACGTCGCGAAGCACGTGGACGAGGCGCGCGCCCTCTACGACCTCGTCAAGCTCAAAGGACGCGAGGGCGCCGCCGGGATCGTGCAGTCGGAGCATGCGCTCTCGCGGCTCGAGTTCACGGAGGGCGGCGAGGAGGCTCGCGACCCGTACGGGCCCGACTCGTTCCCCGCGCCCCTTCCACCCGACAAACGCGGAGCCGCGGAGTGAGAACCGTCGCCTACTACAAGGGCTGTCTGGCCTCGCTGTCGGCAAAGGAGCTCGACACCTCGACGCAGGCACTGGCGCCGATGGTCGGGCTCGAGCTGATCGAGCTCGAGGCGGTCACGTGCTGCGGCGCGGGTGACATCCACGAGGCCGAGCCCGACTACTACCTGCACCTGAACGCGCGGATCCTGGCGTACGCGGAGGCGACCGGCGCCGACACGCTGATGACGGTCTGCAACGTCTGCACGCTCAACCTTCGGCAGGCGAACCACGCGTTGAAAGGCGATTCCGCGCTCCTCGAGCGTGTGAACGACAACCTCGTCACCGTCGGGGCGCCGCCGTACTCCGGCGGAGTCGAGGTCATGCACTTCCTCTGGCTGATCTCGGTCGGTGAGGGGTACGAGCTTCTGCAGGGCGCTGCGCACAAGGGGCTCAAGGGGCTCAAGATCGCTCCCTTCTACGGGTGTCAGATCCTCCGCCCGTCGAAGCTCCTCGGCTTCGAGGACCCCGACAAGCCCGAGTCGCTGGAGCGCATCATCGCGGCGTGCGGCGGCGAGGCGATCGACTATCCGGCAAAGATCAAGTGTTGCGGCTTCCCGATCATCCAGGCGCGCGAAGAGGTTGCCCTCGCGGAGCTGATCCAGCCGATCGAGGAGGCGAAGGCGGCCGGCGCGGACGCGATGGTCACGCCCTGCCCGCTGTGCCATCTCTCGCTGGACGCGTGGCAGTCGAAGCTCCGCAAGCAGACGGGGAGGGACTTCCAGATGCCCATCCTGCATCTGTCGCAGCTGATCGGCGTCGCGGCCGGGCTCTCGAGCTCGGAGCTCAAGTTCAAGCGCCACGTCGTCTCGGTAGAGCCGATCACCGAGAAGCTAGCCGTTTGACCTCACCCGCTCCGCGGTCGAGCTCAAACGGCTAGAGAATCGGAATGCTCTGGCTCGCCGCTCTTCTAGCCACTGCTGCGCTAGCAGCAGTGGCCTGGGGGTGGTTCGAAGCCGGCTGGCTCCGCAAGCGCGTCGTCGAGATCGCGCTCGAGGGAATACCGCCGGAGCTCGACGGTCTCCGGATCGCGCATCTGTCCGACCTTCATCTCGGTATCCCTTCGCGTGGTAGGCGCGCGGTCGAGGACGCAGTTGCCTGGGTGGTCGAGCGTCGCCCGGATCTCGTCTGCGTCACCGGAGACCTCGTCTCGCGAAGAGCGGGGATGCCCCTGCTCGGGCGGCTCCTCGGAGAGCTCGGCCCGTGCTTCGTCGTGCTCGGGAACCACGACTTTGCGGACAGCCGGGACCCGTTCTCGCAGCGAGTCGATCCGGCGGCGATCGGCGCACTCGAAGGCGTCACCCTGCTCGGGGACGAGAGCGTCGAGGTCGAGCTTCGCGGCCGACGGGTACAGGTCGTCGGCGTCGATCCCCAGACGTATGCCGCTCGCAAGGCTCGGCCGGATCGGCTCGCGGGCCCGAGCGCGAGCTTCCGCGTTCTTCTCTGTCACTTTCCGGGCATCGCGCCACGGATCCACGGCGCGTTCCACCTGATTCTCGCCGGGCACTACCACGCGGGGCAGATCGTCGTCCCGCTCCCAGGAGGGAAGCTCCGCCTTGCGTATCTCCGCGTGCGCGATGTCGAGGGGATCTATCGCTACGGCTCGGCGGTGCTCCACGTGTCACCGGGCCTCGGAACGACGTTCGTCCCCTTCCGGTTCTTTGCCAGGCCGGAGGTGACCGAGCTGGTTGTACGATCGGCGGGGTGACGACCCGGCTTGCCGGCCTGACCGGCGCGACGCTCGAGACGACACCGGCGGTGTGCCAGTCGTGTATCTGGTGGCAGACCCGCGGGAATCGCGAGCCGGAGAAGCGAAAGTGGGTGGAGCGAGCCGAGGAGGAATGGGGAGCGTGGGGCACGATCTACCGCGACGACGACGGTCGGGTGCTCGGCTCCATGCAGTACGGCCCGGCGCACCTCTTTCCCCGCGCCGCCGACCTCCCGGCGGGCCCTCCTTCTGACGACGCCGTGCTCGTCACGTGCGCGTACCTGCTCTCCGAGTCGCAGCCGTGGGTCGAGCAGTCGCTCTTCCTCGCTGCCATCGGCGAGGCGCGCGACAAGGGGGCGCCGGCGCTCGAGACGTTCGCGTATCGCTATCGGGAAGGAACATCGGCGGCGGACCGATTCCTCGTGCACCGGACAGTCTTTCCAGGCGACTTCCTCGCCGACTTCGGATTTCGCACGGTGCGCTCGGCCGGTCGGATCGACCTCGCGAGGCTCGAGCTTGGCGGATTGCAGCCTGTCGCCGAGGGCACGCGCGAGAAGGTGCTGCGAGTCGTGCAGGAGGCCTTTCAGCCCGCTCCCGCGCCGGCGCCCCCGCGCGGCGGCTAACCCTGCGCGACCGAGCGCTCGCGGAGGGCGAGCTCGGCGATCTGGATCGCGTTGAGCGCCGCGCCCTTCCGGAGGTTGTCGCAGGCGAGGAAGAGAGCCAGCCCGTTCTCGACAGTGGGATCGGTCCGAATGCGTCCGACGAGCACGTCGTCGAGTCCGGCGGCCTGCCGCGGACTCGGGAGGGCGACGAGGCGAACCCCGTCGGCGTCGCCGAGGACGTCGGTCGCTTCCTCAGCGGAGAGGGGTGCTTCCGTCTCCACCCAGAGCGTCTCCGCATGGCCGACCAGGACCGGGACGCGCACGCATGTGGCGCTGACCGGAAGTTCTGGAAGCTCGAGGATCTTGCGCGTCTCGGCGCGGATCTTCGCCTCCTCGTCGAACTCGACGCCGTCGAACTCCCAGTCCATGCGGAGGTCGTGCTCCTCGACCGACTCCGCGCGCAGACGGCCCATCGCCGAGGCGCCGGCGCCCGACGCGGACTGGTAGGTGGCAACGCGAACGCGCCGAAGTCCCGCGGCATCCCGGAGCGGCGCGAGCGCGATCGATAGCGGGATCGAGCAGCAGTTCGGGTTCGCGACGATCCCGGCGTTCTCGTGAACCCGATCGCCGTTCACCTCGGGTACCACGAGCGGGACGCCATTCTCGAGCCGGAATGCGGCGGACTTGTCGATGCACAGCGCGCCACCGGCTGCGGCGACTGGCACGAGCTCTCGGCTTGCGCTCGTTCCGACGGAGAAAAGGCAGAGGTCGAGATTTCCGGCGCCGAGCGCCTCCGGGGTCGCTTCCTCCACCGTCAGTCCGCCGTGCTGGACGCCCGCCGACCGAGCGGACGCGAATGCGCGCACGTCCTCGTAGCCTCGCTCGCGGAGAAGCGCGAGCGTCACCGAGCCGACCGCGCCCGTCGCACCGACGACCGCGATTCGCACGCGGTCGGAAACAGTGTGGGGGTCCGGCCTCAGTCTGACCCCCACGCAGTCTCTCCGTCTCCCTCGCCGCTGGCCGTCACCATCGCCGCAGTGTACGGACGTGCCCGGAGCCGACCCAGAAAACGTCCCACAAAAACAGTGAACCGACTGACCCGAGGGCCCGCCGGTTCACTGGGGGGCAATCTACGGAGTGGGGTCACCAGTTGCAAGAGGTCTTGCAACCAGAGTGGCGCAAATTGCGCGAAAAACGGTGCTACATCTCGCGGCGTCCGGCGAGCGCGCGGCCGAGAGTCACCTCGTCTGCATACTCGAGGTCGCCACCGACGGGGAGCCCGCTCGCGAGGCGCGTCACCTGAACCTTGCTGCGCAGCCGGTCGGCGACATAGGCGGCCGTGGCCTCACCGGTCATGGTCGGATTGGTAGCCAGAACCACCTCCGCGACACCGTTCCGGGCGACCCGGTCGAGGAGTGCGTCGATCCGCAGGTCGGACGGTTCGACGCCGTCGAGCGGCGACAGCGCACCGCCGAGGACGTGGTAGAGGCCCCGAAACTCTCCGGTGCGCTCGACCGAGACGACGTCGACGGGCTGCTCGACGACGCAGATGACCGAGCGGTCACGGCGCTCGTCAGCACAGACGCCGCACAGCTCGTCCTCGGTGAGATTTCCGCATTCGCGGCAGAACCGAACGCGTGCCTTGACCTCCTCGATCGCGTTCGCGAGCTCGAGCGCCTCCTCCGGGCGTGCGGAGAGGAGGTGGAACGCAAGGCGCTGCGCGGTGCGCCGGCCGATGCCGGGGAGCTTCGTCAGCTGTGTGACGAGGTTCTCGACTGCGGGACTCAGCACACCTGGAGCCTAGATGCCTGATCGGAACTTCTCGTGCGCCGACTGACGGCCACGATGCGCCGCCGCGAGCCTCAGGCCCCGGGCAGAAGTCCGCCGAGCCCGCCCAGGTCGCCGGGGATGAGGCCGGACATCTTCGACTCCATCAGCGCGCGCGCCGAGCGGAGCGCCTCGTTCACCGCCGCGAGCACGAGATCAGCGAGCAGCTCGGGGTCGTCGGGATCGATCGCGCGCGGGTCGATCACGATCGAGACCACCTCGCCGGCGCCGTTCGCCTTCACGGTCACCATGCCGCCTCCGGCCGAGGCCTCGACGACCTCGCTCGCCGCTTCCTCCTGCGCCTTCGCGAGCTCGGCCTGCATCCGCTGGGCCTCCTGGAGCATCTTGTTCATGTCGAACTTCACTCGTGGAACTCCCTTCGGGGTGATTGCCGGTCGCGACGGGGATGATGGACGACGCGGCGCGAGGATGCAGAGAGCACCCATTCTGGAATATGGGCGCGACCGAAGACGACGCCTCGCGTCGTCCAGCGCCACGTATGGACATGGTCGATCACTCCGATGGGAGTTCCCTGACCTCTTGTGCGTCGAAGGTGTCCTTGAGCGCTTCGATGAAGCGATCCTCGCCGGGGGGCTCGTCGTCCGCGCCCAAGTCCGCCTCGCCCTCGCCCGTCTCGAGAACGACGGCCAACCTGCGGCCGGTGACCTCGTAGAGCGCGTCCCGGAGCAGGCCGATGTTCTGGGGCTCGGAGATCTGGCGGCGGTGGAAATCCGCGCCAGGTGGGAACTCGAGCGTCAACGTGTCGCCGGCGAGGTCTGTGGGGCTCGCCTCCGAGAGCAGGCTCGCGACGGGAATCGAGCGCTCGCGAACGGCCTCGACGATGCTGCGCTGCCAGGCCTCCGTGACCTGCTCGAGCTCGACCCGGGGCGCCGGCGACTCCCCCGGCTCCGGTCGCGGGGAATCCGGTGCCGAGCTCGACGCGACTGCGGGCGGTCGCTCTGACGCATGCCCTGCGCCGGAGGACGTGCGTGTCTCGAGAAGCTCGACGCGATGCGCGAGCGACTCGCGGGAGAGGTCCGCCTGCGGTCGGGTGACCTTCACGAGCGCGAGCTCGAGCGGTAGCCGCGGATCGCCGCCCTGTCGCATGTCGTCGAGCGCGACTGCGAGGAGGTCGATCAGACGTAACACCGTGGGCTCGGGGAGCTGGTTCGCCTGTTGTCGCAGAAGATCCTTCGTCTCCTCGGTTACCGGGAGGGACTCCGGAACGTGAGCCATGTGCTGCACGAGCAGGAGGTGCCGCAGGTGCTCGAGCAGGTCGTTGACGAGGCGGCCGAGATCCTGCCCCTGCTCTGCGAGCTCCTCGATGAAAACGAGCGCGCCCGCCGTGTCGCGGTCGACGACCATGTCGCACAGTCGCAGGAGCGACTCCTCCTCGACGGCGCCGACGAGCTGGAGGACCGCCTGCGCATCGACGGAGTTCCCCGTCGCCGCGGCCAGCTGGTCGAACGTCGAGACCGCGTCTCTGAAGGAGCCCCGGGCCCCGCGCGCGATCAGCGAGAGGGCCGAGTCCTGCGCCTGGATTCCTTCTCCGTCGGCGACGCGCCGCAGGAGCGTCACGAGCTCGGCGAGCCGAGGGCGCTGGAACACGAACGTCTGGCAGCGCGAGCGCACAGTCGGAATGACCTGACCGAGGTCCGTCGTGCAGAAGACGAACAGAAGGTGGGGCGGTGGTTCCTCGATGAGCTTCAGGAGAGCGTTCCACGCCGCACCCGTCAGCTGGTGCGCCTCGTCGAGGATGTAGACCTTGAAGCGGCCCTGCACGGGCTGCAGGACGACGCGCTCGCGTATCTCGCGGATGTCGTCGATCCCGCGCTGCGACGCGGCGTCCATCTCGACGACGTCGAGCGAGCTGCCGCTCGCGATCGAGAGACACACCGGGCAGGTCTTGTCCGGTGACGCCGAGGGGCCGGGCGTGCCGGCGCAGTTCAGTGCCTTCGCGAGGATGCGCGCCATCGAGGTCTTGCCCGTGCCGCGGGGTCCCGCGAAAAGGTACGCCTGGCGCACCTGGTCGTTCTCGATCGCGTTCTGGAGGGTCCTGACGACCGCCTCCTGTCCGACGACCTCGTCGAACCCCTGCGGGCGGTACTTCCGGTAGAGGGCCGTCACCCAGCGGATTCAAGCAGGTCGGGGACAGTGCCCGGCCGCGCACTCCGGCTTCGAGATCGGCCTCACCGGAGGTACCTGCGTCGCCTGCTCGGATCGGGCGGTACCGCGGCACCTGAGAGGGAGTCCTTAGCGCTGCTTCCTTCCGGACCTGACGCGGTTCGGACGCTCCCAGTGCGCGGGACCCGATCGTCAACGCTGCGTGCGCAGACCCAGTC
>DATFEK010000173.1:0-5408 GCA_035251305.1 Gaiellaceae bacterium
CCCGAGTACAACCACGGCTACCCGGGCCTCCTGAAGCACGTGCTCGACACGAACCTCAAGGAGTACATCCACAAGGCGGCCGGGATCGTGGGCGTCTCTGCCGGCGTCTTCGGAGGCGCTCGGGTCATCCAGAACCTGCTCCCCGTCCTGCGTGAGCTCGGGCTCGTGACGATCTTCTGGGACGTGAACTTCACGACTGTGAGGAGCCGGTTCGACGACGAGGGGAAGCTCCTCGACGAGTCGCTCCTTCCCCGGATCGACATGTTCCTGGACGAGCTGCTGTGGATGGCCGGGACACTTCGTCACGGCCGTGAGCAGGTATCGATTGGAGGAGCGGGGTGACCTCGCCGTCGATGACCTGTCCGAAGTGCGGCGCCGAGATGAACCATCAGGCCGACAAGCTCGTCCACCCGCTCACGAAGGAGGAGGCGACGAGCATGACGCCGGCCTTGGACGGCGTCATCGAGATCGTGTTCGCCTGTCCGGCATGCGGGTGGATCGACTCGCGCCGCGATACCGTGGCCGCTGAGCATCCCTGAGGCGTCGACTTCGCGCTTCCGGCGCTCGCCGGCGCGCGTGCTGCTCAGCGCGGGAGCCGGCACGGCGCGTCGCTCGCCGAGGTCTCGCGCGACCTCGTGCTTGTCGTGAGCGTCTCTGCTGGCGTGGGCGTTCGAGCGCGGCGGGCGGCGCGGCGCGATCCGTTTCGAGCATCCACCGCGAATCGGCGGGAACCAGCCGGACCGCGACGTAGCCTTTGCGCCATGCAACCGGGAGCCGCGCAACGCATCGAGCTTCTGCTCCCGATTCGGACGGTGCTCATCGCGCTCGCGACGCTCGGGCTCGCCGTCGCCTTCGGAGCGATCGGCGACACGTTCCTGATCGTGTTCGTCGGCATCTTCCTGGCGCTCGTCTTCGAGTACCCCGTGCGGTTCGTGATGGCGAAGACGCGCATGTCGCGAGGGCTCGCGGCGACGGTCACCGTCATCGGGTCCGCGCTCGCGGTAACGCTGCTCATGCTCTTGCTGCTCGTTCCGCTCGTCGGTTCCGTCCGCGACTTCCTCCAGGAGCTGCCGCAGACGGTCGAGAGCCTGCGCGAGTCCGACGAGCTGTCGTGGCTCGGCGATTCCGGCGCGGCGGAGAACGTCCAGGGCGGCGCCGAGCAGGTCTCGGTGTCCATTCCCGACGCGATCTCGGGCGTGCTCGGCATCGCCGGCACGTTCTTCGGGGTGTTCCTCGCCGCTTTCACGATTCTCTTCATCTGCCTGTTCCTGATCAGCGACATCGTGAATCTCAAGCGGGCGCTCGCGAGCGTGCTCATGCCCGGCGAGGAGGAACGCTGGCTCGACGTCTGGGAGCGGGTGACGACGTCGATCTCGCGCTGGGCGATCGGCGTAGTCGTCATCGCAACCATCGCCGGCACGACCCAAGGAATGACGGCCTGGCTGCCCGGCTCGAGCTATGCGATCGCACTAGGCGTCATCGCGGGGCTGCTCGACATGATCCCCAACATCGGGGCCACCATCGCGGGCTTCATCCTCGTGCCGGTGCTGTGGGCAGAGGAAGGACTGACAGCTGCGTTGATCATGCTCGTCGTCGTCCTCGCCTACCAGCAGGTCGAGAACAACATCCTGACTCCGAAGATCCAGGGAAAAGCGGTCAGCCTCTCTGGCTTCTTCATCATCGTCGCCGTCACGCTCTTCGGCGCCCTGCTCGGAGTCCTCGGTGCGCTCACTGCCGTCCCGCTGGCAGCGACGATCCAGATCTTCGTGCAGGAGTTGACGAAGGCGCGCCGCGAGAAGGTTGGCGCCGCGAAGGCTGCCGCCGCTAAGCGAGAGGATGGGGCTGCTCCGCCCGAGCCCCCGGGCGCGAAACCTCTCGAGGGTACTTAGACTGCGAGGCTGATCGGGAACGTCGCAATCCAGATCACGGTGCCCGCGAACACAATCCAGCCCATCGCCAATGTCGCACTTCGGAGCCGCGACGACCTGGCCTTGGTGCTCATGCCCGCAAAGAAGAGCGCGACCGCGAAGAGCACAACCGCCAGCACGTAGTTGGAGGCGCGCTGGATGTTTCGACGGACCGCTGCCGACGACACCTCGGCCTCGGCGTCGAGCCGCTCGGCTTCAGCGGCGGCGGCCAGCCGGTATTGAGGCATCGCGAACGGCGTCAGAGGCGCGTTCGGGTTCTTCAACGGTCTCGTCGCAACCCACGCGTCGATCGCCGGCTTGAACTCCTTGCGGAACCGTTTGAAGTAAAAGTCCGCCAGCTCGGTCTCGCCCAGTGCGTAGGCGTCGACCCACTGTGTGAACGTGGCCACGTCGACCTCCGTTTGAGCCTCGGCAAGCCCTTGTGCGCGCGCCGCATCGATCCGGATGGCGTTCGTGCGGCTGGAGGCCTTCGCTTGTTCACCGTTCCAGCGCGTCGCTTGGTAGCTGCTCCACGCCGTCGCCACCGCAGCCACGGCGAGCAACACAGTCGACATGAGCTCTATGCGGTCACTCAACGCGCGGCTCCGTCAGCGTCGCAAGGCAGGGGAGCGTCGTCGCCAACTACCTTCCGCGCCTCCTCGAGGACGACCAGCGTGCGTTCCATCGCCGCCGGTTGTAACTGCCCGAGGCCGGGTTGGTAGGGGCCGTCGAGCGCGCGGATGACGAGCAGCGTCACCGAGATGACCGCCACCACCGAGCCCATCAGCATGGCCTGCGTCACCGGGCCTTCCGACGGGTCGGCAAAGAACAGCATGTAGGTGAAGATCACGCCTGCGCTGACGATCAGGACGAGCCAGAGTGAGTCCGGGATCACGTTCGCGGCCCCGTAGATGCGGTCGCGGCGTGCCTCCGCACGGTCCGAGGTCTCGTCGAGCCATTTTCCGTGGGCGGCCTGCTCGCTTGCGCTCTCGGGCTCCGCGGTCTTCAGAGACCGGAACATCGCGACAGCCCAGGGATTCAGCGCGTTGCCGGCCGAGCCTGCTTCCATCAACGGCCATTCCTGGTGCACGACGGTCCGCGCATAGCAGACGAGCTCACCGGACAGGCGCGACCGAATCGCTGGGGACAGGAACTGCGCCGTCTGGTACTGCTGGGCGATGGTGAGAGCCTCCGCCTCCGCACCGTTGCGGGATTGGTCGTAGGTCGTGAACGCGAGGAAGATGACGAACCCGGCGAAGACGGCATAGCCCGTCGCGAGCACGCCGAACACACCCGACGCTCGATCTCCGTCCGCGAAGTAGCTCCCCTCGGGTGCCCGACGCCGGACGAGCAGCATCGCGGTAATCGCGAAGGCGACCGCGGCGAGCGTGATGAGGAGCGCCCAGAAGACGTTCACCGAGCGAACACTGTAATCGGCGGCTTCGTCCGGCTTGACTCGAGCCAGTTCGGCATATGCTCGTCCCGACGGGTCGGTGGCGTCGACGAGAGGAGGCAAGGTGAAGTGGGTTACGCGTGAGCGTCCGAAGACCGACCGCATCGCGTGCCCCTGGTTGATCCGGAAGTTCATCGATCCGGAGGCCGAGTTCCTGTACGTACCGGCTGACGAGGTGCTTTCGGTCGCGGAGCGCGAAGGCGCGCACTCGTACGACGCGCCTGGGGCCCGTTACACGCATCGCGACGGGCTGTGTTCGTTCGAGGTGCTCGTCGAGGAGTACTCGATCGACGACCCGGCCATCGCGCTGCTCGCGCGCGTCGTCCACGGCGCCGATGTGGCCGAGGATCGCGACGCCACGCCGGAATCTCGCGGGTTGCTCGCCGTCGCCGAGGGCTTCCACTTGCTCGGCCTCGAGGATCACCGGCAGCTCGAGCTGAGCTTGCCCGTGTACGACGCCCTCTACGCGTGGTGCCGCAGCGAGGTCGAGTCGGAGACCGCCTGACCGGCGACGCGCGCCGTATCCTCGCCCTCCAGGCGCTCCGGGCATTCGCGTACGGGCTCGGGAGCGTTCTCATCGGGGTCACTCTCGCCCGTCGCGGCCTCGCCGGCTTCGAGGTCGGGCTCGTCCTCGCCGCGCTTCTCGCCGGCGTCGCGCTCGCCTCGCTCGCGATTGCACGGACGGGCGATCGCATCGGGCGCCGACGCTGGTACACGGCCCTCTTCGTCGTCATGGGGTTGGCCGGAACCGCGTTCGCGCTGACGGACGAAACCTGGCTCTTCGTCCTAGCGGCACTCAGCGGCACGGTCTCGACCGAGGTCGTGGAGTCGGGCCCGTTCACGTCGCTCGAGCAGGCGATGCTTCCGAGCGCTGCAGGCGAGCGGGATGTGACGCGCCTCTTCGGCGCCTACAACACCGTGGCAACGCTGGCCGGGTCGCTCGGTGCGCTGGCAGCCGGGCTGACCTTGTTCGTCGACGTCGAGCCGCAACGGCTGCTGCTCGTGTACGTCGTCGTTGCTGTCGCGGGTGTGCTTCTGGCGCTCGGGTTGTCGGACGCCGTCGAGCCGACCTCGCGCGAGGCAGCTACTCCACTCGGCCGCTCGCGTGGAGTCGTCCGTCGTCTCGCAGCGCTCTTCGCGCTCGACTCCTTCGGCGGCGGCTTCGTCACGCAGGCGTTCATCGCCTACTGGTTCACGGAGACGTACGGCACCTCGCCCGAGGTGCTGGGGGCCGCGTTCTTCGCAGTCGGCATTCTGCAAGCGTTGTCGTTCCAGGCCGCGGTGCGTCTCGCCGGGCGGGTAGGGCTCGTGAACACGATGGTGTTCACGCACCTGCCTTCGAACCTCTTTCTGGCGCTGATTCCGTTGGCGCCGACGGAGGGGGCCGCGTTCGCGCTCCTATTCGCTCGCTACGCGCTGAGCCAGATGGACGTGCCGACGCGTCAGGCGTACGTCGTCGGCGTCGTCGACCCGGAGGAGCGAACCGCGTCCGCCGCGTACACCAACACGGCGCGGTACGTGACGCGTCCGCTCGGCCCGCTCGTCGCAGCCCCGATCATGCAGGTCTCGCTCGGCGCGCCCTACGTGATCGCCGGCGTCCTGAAGAGCGCGTACGACCTCGCGCTCTATCGAGCCTTCAGACGACGGCCGCCGCGCTGGACGAACTAAGAGATTTCGGCCGCGGCTGATGTGAGCCGCGCGCGGACGCGGTCGCCGTCGAGGAGCAAGAGCGACGATCCGTCGAGCCGATGGCCCGTCACCGCCCCGAGAGCGGCGAGGAACGCAGCCTCCCTCTCCATGACTGCGTCCGAGCAGGCCATGCGCGTCGAGGCGATCTGCCCGAAGCGCAAGCCGTCGTCACCCACCTCGTAGCTTCCTACGAGCCGGTTGCACCCTCCGGACCCCGACAGTCGCGAGCTCTCACCGTCGAGCACGAGGTGGGGCGCGTTCTCTCCGGCACCGAGCTCCACGGCGACGCCCTCGAGCTCGGCGAGGATCCAGTGGGTTCCTCCGAGAGGAGCCCCGACACCGGCAGCCGACTCCGCCGG
>DATFEK010000162.1:0-6951 GCA_035251305.1 Gaiellaceae bacterium
GGAATCGGTGACGAGCGCGATGGAGCCGCCCGCGTGCCGTGACGGTGAGGCATCCCAGAACCTCCGCGATGTCGGCGGACGAAAGGCCCTCCCACTCCGCGAGCAGGAGTATCTCCCGATCACGTGGCCGTAGTCGACGAAGCGCCTCGTGCACGAGCGCGTGCTCACCCTCGGGCGACGGCGCCTCCTGCTGACGTGACGTGGCTTCGAGTGCGAGCCGCTCGTGCAGCGCGACGCGCCTTCGGCGCGATCGCCGCTGATTCGCAATCACCCTCCTTGCCGTCGCGTACAGCCACACGCGCGCGGCGTCACCCTCCGGTAGCTCGTCCCGGCGGCGCCACGCCGCCAGGAAGACATCGGCTACCGCATCCTGCGCGTCGCTCGCGGAACCAGCCCGCCAGCTGCAGTAAGCGACGATGTCCGAGCAGTACGCCTCGAAAAGGTCCTCGAAGCGGCGCTCCTGCTCGCTCTCCTTCACGAAGACATCCATGTCCAGCAGGGTCTCGTTCGTTCGAGGCGCCTAGGAGTCGCCCGGGGAGATGCCCTTCTTCGCAAGCGCAGCTCTGATGCGAGCGTCGATCTCTTCACCGAGCACCTGCATCCGTGCCGCAATGTCGTCGACGTGCGAAGGGTTCTCGGCGGGAACATCCGCTGGTGCCTCGACCCGCTCGAGCTTTTCCTCGAGCTGGCGCAAGACCTGCTCTTGAATCGCTTCCGAGAGGCGGGCGCCGAAGTCCTCGAACCGGCGGTCGATGTCGTGCTCGCGACCGGTCGGCTTGGAGGGAGCCAGCAGCTCGGCGGGCTCCGACTTCCTCGGCTCAGCTGTTCCGGGCTCGAGATCGTCGATCGCAATCTCGTACACGCGCTCGGGCTCGTCGATTCCACGCAGGTGCCGCTGACCGAGCGGGAATACGGACACGCCCTCGGGCAGCCCGGAGCCGAGCAGTGCGCGTGTGGTCTCCGACAAGAGAATCTGTCCACCTCGGCCGACCGTGCAGATGCGGGCTGCCCGGACGACGTCCAGGCCGACGTACCCTTCCTCGTGGATCGCCGGCTCGCCCGTGTGGAGACCGATTCGCACGCGAACGGCCGCTCCGTCGGGCCAGGTTGCCGCCACGTGTGCTCGCTGGGCGTCGATCGCGGCTGTGACTGCATCGCGCGCGCGTGAGAAGACGAAGAAGAATGCGTCTCCCTGCGTGTCCATCTCGATGCCGCCGGAAGCCGTGAACGCATCGCGCACGATCGTCCTGTGCCCACTCAAGACTGCGGCGTACTCGTCGCCGAGCCGCTTGAGGAGCGCCGTCGAGTCCTCGATGTCGGTGAAGACGAACGTGACGGTCCCCCGCGGCAGCTCCGACACGACGCCATCGTATTCGGCAAGCTGCAGGTGATGGTTCCCGAGGCGCCGCTCGAAGAGACCGAGCATGGGCTCACTGCCACCGGCGAGGGCTGGTACGTCCTCAACGCGCTCGATGCCCGCTGGCGCCACGCGGATGGGCGCGGTGCGATCGCGGAGCTCGAGGGTGAGCCGGAGTTCCCGCAGCTCGGCGTCAACGTGTTCGTCCTCGGGGTGGGCGAGCCGATGTCGATGTATCACTGGGAGGCCGACCAGGAGGACTTCCTCGTGCTCGCGGGCGAGGCGCTATTGATCGTCGAAGGTGAGGAGCGCGCCCTGAGGCGGTGGGACTTCGTGCACTGCCCCGCCGGAACGAAGCACACGATCGTGGGAGCCGGCGAGGAACGCTGCGTCGTGCTCGCGATCGGAGCCCGTATGCACCAGGACGACCCCGGTTGGGGTGGCTACACGGTGGACGAGGTCGCCCTGCGCCACGGCGCCGGCGTCGAGAACGAGACGACGGAGCCGTCGGAGGCGTACGCGCCCGTTCCGAAACGCGAGCAGAAACGCTATCGCGAGGGCTGGCTGCCACCCGAGTAGACGCTGACCTCTCTTGATGCGAACATGTGTTCGTGTCAGTCGAGGCGACGATCCTCCATGCCGATCTCGACGCGTTCTTCGCGTCCGTCGAACAGAGGGACGATCCGCGACTCCGCGGCCACCCCGTGATCGTCGGAGCCGGTGTCGTGCTCGCCGCGAGCTACGAGGCAAAGGCGTTCGGCGTCCGCACGGCGATGGGCGGGCGGCAGGCGCGACGGCTGTGTCCGGATGCGATCGTCGTTCCGCCTCGCATGTCGGCCTACTCAGAGGCGAGCAAGGCCGTGTTCGAGCTGTTCGAGGACACGACGCCTCTCATCGAAGGGCTGTCGATCGACGAGGCGTTCCTCGACGTCCGCGGGCTCAGGCGCCTGGCGGGCTCGCCCGAGGAGATCGCGGCTCGGCTCCGCCGAAGAGTCCTCGTGCAGATCGGCCTCCCGATCACGGTGGGAATCGCGCGCACGAAGTTTCTCGCGAAGGTGGCGAGCGCGGTCGCCAAGCCCAACGGTCTGCTCGTCGTGCCCCCCGACGAGGAGCTCGAGTTCCTCCATCCGCTCGCGGTGGAGCGGTTGTGGGGCGTCGGGCGGGTCACGGCCACGAAGCTCCGCGGCCGTGGCATCGCCACGGTGGGCCAGGTCGCAAGGCTCGAAGAGGAGGCGCTCGTGGCGATGCTCGGTCGCGCATCGGGCCGGCATCTGCACGCGCTCGCGCACAATCGTGATCCACGCCCGATCCAGGTGGGTCGACGTCGGCGCTCGATCGGCTCGCAACGCGCGCTGGGAAGGTCTCCGAGGTCACCGGAGGAGCTCGACACCATCGTGCTCGGGCTCGTCGACCGGATTGCGCGACGGCTCCGCTCGGGCCGACGCGCCTGCCGCACGGTGGTGCTCCGGCTGCGCTTCCGCGACTTCAGCCGCGCGACGCGCTCTCAGACGATGTCCCAGGCGACCGCGCAGACGCTCCCGATTCTGGAGACGGCGCGAGACCTCCTGACCGCCTCGCACACGCTGATCGATGCGAACGGCATCACGCTCGTCGGCATCTCGCTCACGAATCTCGAGGACGCCGACCGGATCCAGCTCGCCCTGCCTTTCGACCGTCCGCGCGGCGCCGCTCTCGATGCCGCCGTCGACCTCGCTCGTGATCGCTTCGGTTCCGCCGCGGTTACGAGAGCCGCCCTCCTCGGCCGCGACCCGGGTGTCGTGATGCCGCTTCTCCCCGATTGAGGAGCGTCACGTCCCCTTGCCGAAGTTCACCTCCTGCAATACCCACGTGTTGCCGTCGGGATCTGCGAAGTCGGCGAACGACATGTAGTCACCGTGCTCGGGGTCCGGGCCCGGCCGCCACTCGCCCTTCTCCCGGTCGAAGTGGCGCACTTCGCCGACCTCCACCCCGCGCTCGACGAGCTCGGCGCGCGCGGCCTCGATGTCCGAGACCACCAGGTGCGTACCCCGGTAGGTGCCCGGCTCGGCGTCGGTGATTCCGATTCCGATCGTGATCGAGCAGGCCGAGCCCGGCGGTGTCATCTGCACGACGCGGAACTCGTCGTTCGGCTGGTGGTCGACGTCCAGCGCGAAGCCGACGTTGTCCGTGTAGAAGGCCTTCGCGCGATCGACGTCCGAGACAGGAAGCAGCACGAGCTCGAGCTTGAAGTCCACGTCGGTCTCCCTACTCGTTACGAGGCGGAAGCTGCTGCACGGCCCAGCGGTTGCCGTCCGGATCCGCGAAGAAGACGAAAGAGCCCCACGGGAACTCCTGCACGTCGCTGACCTCGACGCCTCGCCCGGCGAGCTCCGCGCGGGCGGCCTCGATGTCCGAGACGACCATCTGCATTCCCTGGACCGAGCCGGGCTGCGCATCGGTCACACCCTTGCCGATCGCGATGGAGCAGGCCGATCCGGGCGGCGTCAGCTGGACGAAGCGGATCTCGTCGCTGATCGTGTGGTCGTGGTCGGCATCGAACCCGGCCTGCGTCGTGTAGAAGGCTTTCGCCCGGTCGACGTCCGACACCGGGATCGCCACGAGCTCGAGTTTCCAGTCCATCTCACTCCTTCCCCTGCGGGTACACCTCCGGTCTAAGCCGGCGGGATGTTCTGGTTGCGGCACAGTACGTTCGTGGGGTCGTACCGTTTCTTCAATGCCTGGAGACGCCCGAACGCTTCATCCCCGAACGCGGCGCGCACGCGCTCGAGCGGCTCGTCGGCCTGCATGTAATTCGCATACCCACCCCCGCTGAACGACCACGGCTCGAGCGCAGCCGCTGTCTCGCGGGCCCACTCGATGTGCTGCTCGTCGGCTCGGGGGTCGCGCCAGACAGCCATCGCGCTGACGTTGAATGCCGCCTCGCGATACGAGATGCCTGCGAGGCGGGCGTCCGCTTCTTTCGGCGCACCGTGCAGCGACTCGATCAGGACGTGTGAGGATGGGTCGGCGAAGCCGATGATGCGCTCGAGCAGCTCGTCGATCAGCTCGTCCGGGAGCTCCCGCACGAAGTGCCCCTTCCAGTAGTGCCGGTTCTCACCGTAGGGCGAGTCGAACACGTGCTGCTGGTCGAGAAACGTCCGCGCCCGAACATCGTCACTCACAAGGCCCGCAGAAGAGCGCAGAACGCCGAGCTCGCTCGGATCCGCATCCGACCCCGTGTAGCACGGCGCAACCAGGAGCGCCGGTGTCAACGACGCGTCGACCGACAACTCGACCTGGCAGCTGAGGTCGGGCGGAGAGCCGGAGACGACGTCGCGGTAGCGGCGGAGAGCATCCCGGACGGCGTCTCCGCGATACTCGAGCTTGCCGCCCACGACGCGGTCGAGCGCGTGCAGTCGAAACTCCAGACGCGTCGCGACTCCGAAGTTTCCGCCCCCGCCGCGGAGCCCCCAGAGGAGCTCGGAGTTCTCGTCGGAGCTCGCCTGTGTCACCGAACCGTCCGGAGACACGATCTCGGCGCCCACGAGGTTGTCGCAGCTCAGCCCATGCTGCGCGGTCAGGTGGCCGATTCCGCCACCAAGCGTCAGCCCGGTCACCCCGGTCGAGCCCACGATGCCTCCCGGAGTGACGAGGCCGAACGCCTGGGTGGCGGCATCGAAGTCGAGCCAGGTCGCGCCGCCAGAAGCGCGAGCGATGCGGGCATCGGCATCGACCTCGACCGAGCGCATCCGCGAAAGGTCGATCACGAGGCCGTCGCAGACGCAATGTCCTGCAGGGTTGTGCCCACCTCCGCGAACCGCGACCTCCAGATCGTGCCTGCGGGCAAAGTCGAAGGCAGTTGCGATGTCACCCGCTCCGAGGCATCGCGCGATCACCGCGGGCCGACGCTCGACGTACGCGTTGAAGCAGCGGCGCGCGGTGTCGTACTCGGGGTCGGTGGGGCCGAGGACGTCGCCGGCGAGCGACTGGCGCAGGTCGGCCAGGCTCACCTCGACGTGCACGCTCACTGCGGCTTCCTCGATGCAAGCCGGTACCGGCCCATCAGGCGGCTTCGGCGGCAGGTTCCGGCGCTGCCTCCATTTCGGCATGCGCGGCCGCGTACGCGCCCTGGCGAAGCAGCAGGCCACCGAGCGCCGCCGCAACGCCGGCGAACAGGGCGCCAACGAGGAATGCGACGTGGTACCCGCCCGTGAGCGCAGCGGCCTGGCCCTCGCCCTCAGCCAGCAGCGTGTCCGTCCGCGACGCGGCCAAACTGGCGAGTACGGCGAGCCCAAGCGCGCCTCCCATCATGAAGGAGGTATTGACGACGCCGGACGCGAGGCCGGCCTCGGTGGGCTCCACGTCGCTCATGGCAGCGAGGAGCACCGGGTTGAACGCCATGCCTGCGCCGAGACCGAGCAGGATCATGCTCGGGAGGACGTCGACGACGAAGTTCCCGTCAACCGGAGCGCGTGCGAAGAGCAGGAGCCCGACCGCCGCGAAGAGCAGCCCGACCGCAAGGGGCAGTCTGATCCCGAAGCGCATGACGAGCCTGGCCGAGAGCCAGATCGACACTGCGCCCATGATCAGGTTGCCTGGCAGGAACGCGAGTCCGACCTCGAGCGGGCTGTAGCCGAGCACGAGCTGTAGGTAAAGCGCCGAGAGGAAGAACCAAGCGAACATCGAGCCTGCCCAGAGGATCCCGACGACGTTCGAGACGGCGATATTGCGCAGCCGGAACAGACGGAGTGGCACGAGTGGCGACGCGACTCGGCCCTCGAGGACGAGAAAGGCGGCGAGCAGCGCGCCGGAGATGCCGAGCAAGCCCAGCGTTCGCGCCGTCAGCCACCCCACCTCGTTCCCGTTCACGATCGCGTACACCGCGACCATCAACGAGACGGTCACAGTGATCGCGCCCGCGACGTCGAGGCGCTGTGCCGCAGTCGCCACACGCTCCGACGGGATGATCGCCAGCGTGAGCACGACCACGACGATCCCGACCGGCACGTTGACCAGGAAGATCCAGTGCCAGTTCAGCACGTCGGTGAGAATGCCGCCGAGAAGCACGCCGATCGATCCGCCGCCAGAGGCGACGAAGCCGAAGATGCCCATTGCCTTGGCCCGCTCCGCGGGCTCGGTGAACAACGTCATCATCAGCGAGAGGGCGACCGCGGAGACAACCGCGGCGCCGAGGCCCTGCACGGCCCGCGCGCCCACGAGCATGCCCTGCGAGGTCGCGAGGCCGCACGCCATCGAGGCGAGGGTGAAGAGCGTGATCCCGAGCACGAACAGTCGCCGATGCCCGAAGAGGTCACCCAGCCTGCCCCCGAGCAGGAGGAAGCCCCCGAACGTGATCAGGTAGGCGTTCACGACCCACGCGAGCGACTCCTCGGAGAAGCCGAGGTCCTCCCTGATGGAAGGCAGGGCGACGCCGACGATCGTCACGTCGAGGACGATCATCAGATCCCCGAGGCAGAGAACGAGAAGGGCGAGCCAGCGGGTGCGTGAGTCCAGGTTTGTCATGAGCCTTGTTCCTTTCCAGTCGGTCTCAGAGGCTGAGACCGGCGGCGCTTCGAGAACTCATCGGTCCGAAGCGCTGCGGGTATGGGGTCAGA
>DATFEK010000188.1:0-8311 GCA_035251305.1 Gaiellaceae bacterium
CCCGAGGATCTCGATACCGCCATGACGGCCGGTGCCGGCTGGCCGATGGGCCCGTGCACGCTCGTCGACCTCGTCGGGATCGACGTACACGTCCACGCGTCCGAGGCGTTGTACGAGAAGCTTCGCGAGCCGCGGATGGCGCCACCGCCACGCATCGTCGCGATGAAGAACGCCGGCCTCCTCGGTCGCAAGAGCGGCCGCGGCTTCTACCGCTACGACTGAACGGCGGACGCCTGCGTGACGGATGTCACGGGCTGACGGCGAGGCGAGAGCACCGCTAACACTCTCCTTACACGCATCTCATCGCCGACACACGCCGGGTGCCGATACTGGGCGTGGAGCAGTGCGGACGCTTGCCCTCATTTCTTGTGTTGTCGTCGCGGCGGCTTTCGCGCTCGTCGGTTTCGCGGGCGCTGCCGAGCCGAACGTCGGCGTCCTGTCCGTCGTCCAAGGCAGAGGCGTCGTGACGATCGAGGTTCGCGGGAACGTGCTCGGTCGGCTCACGAACGGCTCGCTGCGCGTCACCGACAATACGCCGGGCGACCGCTACGCCGCATATGTGGTCGGCCGGAAGCTGACGCAAGTACGGGTGGGCCCCCGGTCGGTGCTCTACCGGGGCCAGGGTCTTCGCTTTCGGATGCTCGGCGGCGGTTATCGTGTCGTGATTCGCGGTGCTGGTATCGACGTCGAGGCCGTTGGGCGGGGCATCGTCACGCTGGACGGTGAGCCCAGAGTCCCGGGCGAGAATGTGGGGGTGTACTCCCTCGACGGTGCCGACTGCGAGCTCGAGCCCCTGCGCTGCGAGCCGCTTCCGACGGAGCCCGAGCGCTTCCTCCTCGGTGTAGGAGAGGAGCGCAGCCCACGGGTCCCGGGGCCGTGACCGCGCCGCATTCCATCCTGGTCGTCGAGGACGAGACCTCGATCGCATCATTCGTCTCGGCGTACCTGCGAAACGCCGGGTACTCGGTCGAGACCGCATCCACCGCTCAGGGTGCCGTGTCAGCGCTTGCGAACGACACGCCCTCCCTCATCGTCCTCGATCTCAACCTGCCGGATGGTGACGGCGTCGAGCTCTGCCGTCGAATCCGGAAAGGTTCCGATGTTCCCATCCTCATGCTCACCGCCCGAGACGAGGACATCGACAAGATCATCGGACTCGAGGTCGGAGCCGACGACTACATGACGAAGCCGTTCAACCCACGCGAGCTGGTGGCCCGCGTGAAGAGCGTCCTACGCCGCGCTGCGCCTGAACGCCGCAAGAGCGAGTCGGAGGAGCTTCGGCATGGCGAACTCGCGATCAACTCCGGCAAGCGCGAGGTGTATGTCGGCGACGACGAGATTCGTCTTGCGCCGAAGGAGTTCGATCTGCTCTGGGAGTTGCTCGACCACCGCGGAATCGTGCTCACCAGAGATCAGCTCCTGGAGCGCGTGTGGGGGTACACGTTCGCAGGGGACACGCGGACCGTCGACGTCCACGTCCGGCAGATCCGGCGCAAGCTCGGTGACGCATCGCCGATCGTGACGGTCTGGGGCGTCGGCTACAAGGTCGCGTCCGAGCGAACGTCCGCCTCGGCCGTGTAGCGGGCTACCCTGAAACCGTGTCCGGAACGCTTCGGTTCCGTCTTACGGGTCTCTTTCTGGCAGCCGTGCTCGTGTTCGGTCTCGTCTCGATCGCAGCGGCGGTGCGCCTCTTCCAGGACGTCACTCGGACGGCGTCCGTGAACGAGCTCGAGCGCGAGGCTTCCGGCCTGGCCGCTCTCTATGCCGAGTCGGCTCTGCGCTCGACCGACGAGGGCGCCAGTGCTCCGGAATTCGCCGCGGAGAAGCTCGAGCTCGCGACCGGCGACAGGCTCTTCTACGTCGGCGCGTCTCTCTTTCCGGGGCAACGGTTCGGCCTGACGCGACTCCCGAGGAGCTCGCTCGGCGAGATCGAGCTCGACAGCAACCGGCAGGTGACGTTCGAGTTCACTCCCCCGGGTGAGGGCAGCGTACTTCTTGCCGCCGCGCACCCCGTCAAGCTCGAGCAGGGAACCGAACCGTTCGGTTGGCTGATCGTCGCGAAGCCGACCGCGGAGCTGCGCGAGCAGTGGGTGTCGCTGGTCGAGCGGCTCGTCCTTGCGCTCGCGGTCGGCGTCGCTCTCGCCGCGGTGCTCTTCTGGTGGCTTTCCCGCCGTTTGACGGAGCCAGTGCTCGCGCTCACTCGGGCGACCGAGGAGGTCGCTTCCGGTCGATACGACGTCGAGATCCCCGAGGCGCCCGGAAGCGGCGAGGTCTCTCTCCTGACGGATCGCTTTCGCGGAATGGTGGCTCGGCTCGCGGAGGCCGAGCAGCTGAAGCGCTCGTTCTTGATGTCCGTGTCCCACGAGTTGCGCACGCCGCTCACGGCGATTCGCGGTCACGTCGAGGCGATCCGTGAGGGAATCATCACGGAGCCGGACCAGGTGCACGCCTCGCTCGAGGTCGTCGCCGCCGAGACCGACCGCCTCGAGCGTCTTGTCGGCGACGTGCTGGATCTCGCGAAGTTGCAAGCGCACCGATTCACCGTTCGCCAGGAGGAGGTCGATCTCAGCCGGGTTCTCGACCACGCGTACGGCGCGTTCGCAGAGGAAGCACGCCGGCGGGAGATCGACTACCGGCTCGCCGGGGAAGCCGATGCTCCCGTGATCCTCTCCGACGGCGACCGAGTGCTCCAGGTCATCACGAACCTGCTCTCGAACGCGTTCCGCTGGACTCCGGACGGTGGGCGCGTCGAGCTGTCGCTGGGCGCGGACAACGGCATCGCCCGCGTGGACGTGATCGACACGGGCCCGGGTATTCCTGTCGAGAAGCGAGCCCGGATCTTCGACGCATTCGTCTCCGAAGACGTCAACGGAACCGGGCTCGGGCTACCGATTGCGCGCGAGCTCGCGGTCGCCCTCGGCGGACGCATCGAGCTGCAGTCGGAGACCGGGAGAGGAAGCCGCTTCCGTCTCGTGCTCCCGATCGCTCCGGGGCAACGGCGCTAAGAGCTTCGAACGCGATGATCGCCCGTCGCTGGGCGGATGCTGGGCGCCGTGAGGCAAGGACGCAGGGAGCGCCCATATCCGCAGCAATATGGGAGCGACCGAGGACGCATCCTCAGGGTGTCCAGCACCGCACAGCGACATGGCCCGTTCATTGCGTTAGGAACTCGACGCGCACCGGCGCCTGCTTCGGTCGGTCTCTGCCGGGTTGCGAGCGTCAGGCTGCGGCGGCGTGCTCGACCTGGCGCCCGCTTGCGTCGCTCGTCGCGATCGCCTCGACCCGAGTGAGAGATCCAGTCGCCTGCTCCTGGGCGCGCTCGAGCCGCTCGAGGCGTGTATCGACGCCCTTCCAGCCCGAGCTCACGAGATCGACCAGCAGCGCGAGATCGTCGACCCGAGCATGCCTCTCGGCGAGTATGTCGCCCTCGAGCCTCTCGAGCCGGCGGATCGTCTGATTGAGGAGACCGCGAACCTCGGCGATATGTCGTGCCGCAGGCAAGACCTCGGCGCGGAGACCGTCGCGTACGGCGCTCCCGACCTGAACAGGGATCGACGCCTCGAGCTCGGCGGCGGCTGCGGCGAGAGTCTCGATCTGGCTCCGTGAACGCTCGAGAATCGCCTCGAGCTCGGACGGCTGTGAACGGCCGGTCGCGGCGTCTGCGATTCGCTGCTTTGCGCGCTCCAAGGCAAGGCTGTCCATGAGCATCGAGGCTACTCTCAGCGCCGGATGGACACTGCCGCGCTCGACTACGAGCTGCCCCCGGAGCTGATCGCGCAGCGCCCGATCGATCCGCGTGACGCATCGAGGCTGCTCGTGTACCGGCGGGATCAGGGGGCGATCGAGCATCGCGTTTTCTCAGAGCTCCCCCAGCTGCTCGCCGACGAGCTGGTAGTCGTGAACGACAGCCGGGTGGTGCCGGCACGGCTCGAGCTCCGGCGGGTGTCCGGAGGAGCGGTGGAGGTGCTGCTCCTGGAAGCAGTGTCCGATGACGGCACGTGGGAGGCGCTCGCTCGACCCACGCGCAGGTTGCGGGCGGGCGAGCGCCTCGGCCCCGTCGCTCTCGTCGAACAGCTCGGCGACGGCCGCTGGCTGGTCCGCGTCGACGGTCCACCGGCCGGCGAGGTTCCGTTGCCGCCGTACATCCGCGAGCCCCTCGCCGATCCCGAGCGGTATCAGACTGTGTTCGCGCGGGAGGCTGGATCGGCTGCCGCACCGACCGCCGGTCTCCACTTCACGACGAGCACACTCGCACGCCTCGATTTCGTACGCGTCACGCTGCACGTCGGCCTGGACACCTTCAGCCCCGTCTCCAGCTCGCGGCTCGAGGAGCACACTCTGCACGGCGAGCGTTATGCCGTGGACACCGACGCCTGGGCGCGGATCGACAGCGCCCGGAGGGTACTGGCGGTCGGAACTACGACCGTACGGGTGCTCGAGACCGTGGCTCGGACGGGCGAGCTGCACGGCCGCACCACCCTCTTCGTCACGCCCGGGTTCACGTTCCGGCGTGTCGACGCTCTGCTGACGAACTTCCATCTGCCGCGCTCGACACTCCTGGCGCTCGTCATGGCATTCGTCGGAGTCGAGCAGGCACGCGAGATCTATCGCGTCGCCATCGAGGAGCGGTACCGCTTCTATTCCTTCGGCGATGCGATGGTGGTCTTGTGACCGGGCGCGCGCCGGACGCCGCGGGATCGTGTTGTTCCCCTCTCGACACGCTCTCGTTTCCCACCTGTATGCGCTTCGCAGATAGGCTCGAAGTGGGAGGAGGCAAGGGGTGGCCCCGGTGGAGAGCCGAGGTTGAGCGAACCGTGGAGTGGCGGCGCTGAGCTTTCGGATCGACGCCACTGACGGCGAGGCGCGCGCCGGTGTGCTCTCGACCCCGCACGGCGCGATCCGCACGCCGGCCTTCATGCCCGTGGGGACGAAGGCGACCGTGAAGTCGCTTCACCCGGACGAGGTGAGGGCGCTCGGAGCTCAGGTCATCCTCGGAAACGCGTACCACCTCCACTTTCGCCCCGGTGAGCACGTCGTCGAGGGCATGGATGGAATCCACGCCTTCTCGGGCTGGAAGTGGCCGATACTCACCGACTCCGGTGGGTATCAGGTCTTCTCGCTCCGCGACACCATCCGCGCGCTCGACGAGGACGGGGTCACGTTTCGCTCCGTGTACGACGGCTCCGACGCCCGCTTCACCCCGGAGGGCGTGGCCGAGATCCAGCGCCGGCTCGGCTCCGACATCGCCATGTGCCTGGACGTCTGTTTGCCAGCCGGTGGATCTCGCCGAGAGCTCGAGCGCGCGGTGCGTATCACGGCCCGGTGGGCCGAGCGGCAGGTCGACGCTCCGCGCGCTCCGGGACAGCTCAGGTTCGGGATCTCGCAAGGCGGGACCGACCTCGAGCTCCGCCGGCACTCGCTCGACGAGATCTGCGCTCTCCCGTTCGACGGCTTTGCGCTCGGCGGTCTTGCGGTCGGCGAGGCGAAGCAGGAGATGCTCGACTGCGTCGAGTGGGCCGCTCCGCTGCTCCCGGCCGGCCGGCCCCGGTACTTCATGGGGATAGGAGACCCTGTCGGAATCCTCGAAGTCATCGCTCGCGGTGTCGACATGTTCGACTGCGTCCTGCCGACCCGCACCGCGCGGACGGGTTCCGCCCTCACCTGGGACGGGCGTCTCAACCTGCGGAACGCGCGGTATCGAACGGACGGCGGACCGCTCGACGAAAGTTGCCGCTGTCCCACGTGCGAGAGGTTCTCGCGTGCCTACGTCCGCCACCTCGTCACGCAGGAAGAGATGCTCGGACTTCGACTGCTCAGCCTGCATAATCTCTGGTTCGTACTCGACCTGACTGCACGCGCGCGGGCGGCAATCGAGCGGGGCACGTTCTCGCCCTTCCGGCAGGACGCACTCGCGCGGCTGGCTCGCCCGCCGGAGGAGGAATCGTGAGCTTCTTGATCATCATGGTGCTGCTGCTCGTCGTCATGTACGTCCTGATGATCCGTCCGCAACGGCAACGCCAGCGACAGCAACAGGCGATGATCGAAGGGGCGAAGGTGGGCGACGACGTGCTCACGACCGGGGGTATCTACGGCACGGTCACCCGGGCCGAAGGCGACGACGTCGTCGTCGAGATCGCGAATGGGCTCGAGGTGCACATGACGCGCCGCGGAATCGCCGCCGTCCTTCCTCCCGAGGCCGACGACGAGCCGGAGGTCGTCGATGCAGAGGTCCTGGAAGCGAGTGCCTCGGGCGAGGCTGACGCAAGCGACGAGACCGATGAAGTTGGCGTTACAGACGGCGAAGAACCGGTTACGAGCGAGGCCGGCGCCGACGCGGCTTCCGGTGACCGCCGCTAACCTGACCCGCTTGCCTTGAACCGGCGTTCCTCCTCCCTGGTCGTCGCCCTGCTGGCCGCCGCGCTGGCGGCCGTCGCGCTGCTCGCGGTCCCCGCTTCGCCGCTCAACCAGAAGCCGACTCTCGGGCTCGACCTTCAGGGAGGCCTCGAGGTCACCCTCCAGGCCGTCCCTCCTCCGAACCGTGACCTCACGGAGGAGGATCTCGACCGGTCCGTCGACATCATGCGGAATCGGGTCGACAAGCTCGGTGTCAGCGAGCCCGAGATCCGGACTCAAGGCGACGACCAGATCGTGATCCAGCTCCCCGGCGTCAAGGACCCGCAGGCGGCTGCAGAGATCATCGGCACGACTGCGCTGCTCGAGCTGTACGACCTCGAGACCTCGCTCATAGGCCCGTCGATCTCGATCCGTGGCGAGCCGATCGAGCACGTGTCGCTGTACGAGCTGCTCGCGAAAGTGCAGTCTCAGGCGGCGGACGGATCGCCTACCGAGTACTACGTCGTCAACCCGACGACGAAGCGGGTCGTCTCCGGCCCGCACGGTTCAGAGGCGGATGCGCTTCGGAAGTCCGGCGGGAAGCTCCCCGCTGGCCGCGAGCTCCGTGCCGTGCCCGAGGGCATGGTCGTGATCACCTGCGGGCAAGGCGCGAGCGGCTGCCCGGGCGGGCCGCAGGGCTTTTTGCCGCCCGACCGCACGTATTACTACCTCTTCAAGTACGACCCGCCGGACGTGCCGCAGATGACGGGCGAGGATCTCAAGCTGTCGGGAACGCGGGCGGACTTCGACACGAGCCCGGGCGCGTCCGGCGCGCCGATCGTGAGCATGGAGTTCACGGGCAAGGGCTCGGACAAGTTCGAGAGGATCACCCGCGACGAGTGGATCCGCGGGAAGCTGCGCCAGCAGCCGCAGCACTTTGCGATCGTCCTCGATCGCGAGATCAAGACTTTCCCCCAGATCGACTTCACCGACTCGAGCCTGTCCGGAGGCATCGGGGGCGGCGGCGCGCGCATCACAGGGCTCGAGTCCTTCCAGGAGGCCAAGGAGATCGCACTCGTCCTGCAGACGGGCGCACTTCCGGTGAAATTCGACACGCTCGATCGCACGGACATCTCCGCGACGCTCGGCAAGGACTCGCTCGAGGAAGCATGGAAGGCTGCGATCGGCGGCCTGCTTCTCGTCGCGATCTTCCTCCTGATCTTCTACCGCTTCCTCGGCCTCGTCGCGGTCGCGGGGTTGGCGATCTACGCGGCGTTCCTGTACGCGACGATCCTCCTCTTCAACGTCACGCTCACGCTGCCGGGCTTCGCGGGCCTCGTCCTGACCTTCGGAGTGGCAGCGGATGCGAACATCGTCATCTTCGAGCGCATCAAGGAGGAGGTGCGTGCCGGAAGGTCGATGCGCGCCGCGATCGCGCAGGGGTACAAGAAGGGCTTCGCGACGATCGTGGACGCGAACGTCGTCACTGCCATCACGGCGATGGTCCTGTTCGCGGTTGCGACCGCGAGCGTACGCGGGTTCGCGCTCATGCTCCTCATCGGCACCGTCCTTTCGCTCCTCACGGCCGTCCTCGCGACGCGCGCGATCCTCGCGCTGCTCGGCGGCTCCGGCTGGCTCGACAACCCTCGTCTCATGGGTGCCACGGGCGAGGGACTCCCCCGCTGGCTGCGCTGGGACTACATCGGGCGGCGAAACGTCTGGTTCGCGTTCTCGGGACTCGTCCTGGCGCTGTCGATCGCCGCGATCGGCGTGAAAGGCCTGAACTTCGGAATCGACTTCGAGGGCGGCACGCGGATCAACTTCCGGACGCCGCAGGCCACCGCGCTCGAGGAGGTGCGCGGGGAGGCCGCCAAGGTCGGCCAGGCCAGTGCTGTCATCCAGGGCCGCGGCCAGTCGGTCGACGGCAGGTACACGAACTTCCAGATCCGGACCGAATCGCTCACGAGCGAGGAGCAGA
>DATFEK010000191.1:0-2622 GCA_035251305.1 Gaiellaceae bacterium
GAGACACGGTTTCTGGCCAGGCAGTCTCACAGTGGTTGCCGCCAAGCCGATCGCCGTGAACCCCAACGGCCTCTACAGGCTCTCCTCGGCGGAGACCGCGAACGGCCAGGCCACGCTGCTCGACGAGATTCGCGAGCTCACGGACGCCGTCTTCCGCGGTCTCGACCTCGAGCGCGAGATCGTCGCCGTCGCTACGCAGCGGATCGGCGACACGCTCGTGCTACCCGGTGACGACGAACTGGACGGCGTGGCTGTCTGTCACTGCGGAGCCGGGAGCGAAGCGGGGAGCAATACCTGCTACGTCAAGGTCGCGGTGGTTCGTCCGGGGGAGGGAGCGGCCGACCGGTTCGAGCGACTCCTCGACGCCTGTGAGGGGTTCGCCGCAGACTCCGCGGTCGAGCGGCTCGTCGCGGGGGTCAACACCGGTCGCCTCGATGCGTATCGACGCCTGCTCTCCCGCGGCTTTCGCATCGAGCAGATCGGAGTCGCGATGCACCTCCGGCCCGGCGAACCGGCCCTCGACACAGCGGAGCACTACGTCATCGCCGATCTCCGTTAGTCCAGCACTGTCTACACCGTCTCGAGCCCGACGTAGTTCTCGGCGAGCGACGTGGCTGCGGCGTGGGAGGTCGTCACGTACCGCAGCTGAGCGAGCTGGAGTCTCAGGTCGAACGGGTCCTGGGCGTCCGGGCGGTGAAGCATCTGCGTCATCCACCACGAGAAGTGCTCAGCCCGCCAGACGCGCCGCATGCACGTGTCCGAATAAGCGTCGAGGCGGCTCGTGTCTCGAGAGCGGTACCAGGTTGCGAGCGCCTCCGCAAGCACGCGCACGTCGTGGAGCGCGAGGTTGAGCCCCTTTGCGCCGGTGGGCGGAACGATGTGCGCTGCGTCGCCGGCGAGGAAGAGCCGTCCGTAGCCCATCGGCTCGCAGACGTAGCTCCGCATCCCGGTGACGCCTTTCTCGAGGATTGGTCCCTCGGCAAGCGTCCACCCCTCGAGGCCGAGGCGGGTCTGCAGCTCGTCCCAGATGCGGTCGTCCGGCCACTCGGCCAAGTCCTCGTCGGGTCGGGACTGGAGGTAGAGGCGGCTGAGCTCGGGAGAGCGGAGGCTCAGGAGCGCGAACCCGCGCTCGTGGTGGGCGTAGACGAGCTCGTCGTTCGAGGGGCCGACCGCCGCGAGGATCCCCAGCCAGCCGAACGGGTACTCACGCGTGAATTCGGAGAGCACGCCTGCCGGCATGCTCGGGCGGCAGACCCCGTGGAACCCGTCGCAGCCCGCGATCACATCGCACTCGAGCTCCTCGTGGCGGCCCTCGTGCCGGTAGCGGATCAGAGGACGCTCGGTCTCGAGCTCGTGCACCGAGACGTCCGCGACCTCGAAGTGGAGGGGCAGACCCGTCTCGAGGCGAAGTCGGATCAGGTCTTTGACGAGCTCGGTCTGACCGTAGATCACGATCGTCCGCCCCTCGGCGAGATCGCTCAGCGGAATCCGGTGGCGCTCGCCTGCGAACTGGAGCTCGATCCCGTGGTGAACGAGCCCCTCGCGCTGGAGCCGCTCGCCCGCGCCCACCTCGACGAGGAGGTCGACGATCGCCTGCTCGATGACCCCCGCACGGATGCGCGCTTCGACGTACTCGCGGCTGCGGTTTTCGAGGATCACCGTGTCGATGCCCTCGAGCTGGAGAAGGTGGCCGAGCGTGAGTCCGGCTGGGCCGGCGCCGACGATGCCCACCTGCGTGCGCGTGTGGCTCATGGGCCACCCTCTGGTGGCCCATGAGCGCGGAGGGGCGTGGGGGACCGGGAGGTTCCCCACGCTTTCAGGAAGGGGGCACGCGGGGGAAACATGGTTTCCCCCGCGACCGCGAGCCGAAGGCGAGCGGTGCTCACCCGTTCCTGTTCTCCTCCAGGACCTGTTGAGCGATTGCGAACGCGCCGTTCGCGGCGGGAACACCGCAGTACACGGCGCATTGGAGCAAGACCTCCTTGATCTCGTCCGGGGTGACCCCGTTGCGGAGCGCGGCACGGACGTGCATCGCGAGCTCGTGCTCGCGGCCGGTCGCGACGAGCGCCGTGATCGTGATGCAGCTCCGCGTGCGGCGATCGAGCCCCGGCCGCGACCAGATCTCGCCCCAGGCGTAGCGGGTGATGAGGTCCTGGAAGTCGGCTGTGAAGTCGGTCGTGCCGGCGATCGCCCGGTCCACGTGCTCGTCCCCGAGCACCTCCCGCCTCGTCTTCATGCCGTCGTCGCTCACGCTGCCACCACCTCCTGTCCGAGATGCCGGAGCACAGTCGTCGTCGAGCGTCATCCCCTCGCGTCCTCGTACTCGCGGAGTGCACGGTCGACGAGCCTCTCGGCTGCTCCGAGGTACCCGGTGGGGTCAAGCAGCGAGTCGAGCACGTCGGCGGTGAGCCCCGTTCGCGGGTCGGCCAGCAGCGCGTCGCGGAACGACGGCGCGCGCGCCGCCTCCGCGACCACCGCGTGCGCCTCGCGGCGGCCGAGGCGGGGGGCGATAGCGAACGAGATGCGCTCGGCGACGACGAGTCCGCCGCCCGCGTCGAGGTTCGCCTTCATCCGCTCGGCGTCTACCTCCAGGCCGGTGACGGCGTCCGCCGCGGCGGCCGC
>DATFEK010000199.1:0-6862 GCA_035251305.1 Gaiellaceae bacterium
TCGACGCCGGGTGGGTCAACATCAACGAGTCGACGAACTACTGGGAGAGCCACCTTCCCTTCGGTGGTCGCGCCGGCTCGAGCTCGGGCGTAGGACGCGTGGGCGGGAGCTCCGTGCTCGAGGCGTTCACGGAGCCGAAGACCGTCGTCGTATCGCTCGGCTGACGTCCAAGCTCGCACCCTCCTGCGCGCACTCGCTCCGGCCCGCCGTGTCGCGAGCCTGCGCCTGAGGCGAATGGGAGACTGACGGACGTCGTGCGCCGCAGGGTCGCCCCGATCTACGCGCTCTTCCTGCTCGAGACGCTCGTGTGGATCGCGATGATCCCGCTCGCGCCGACCTTTGCCGACGAATTCGGGCTCTCCGGCGTCGAGACGGGCATGATCCTCGCCGCTTCCAGTCTCGCGGCGCTCGTCGTCGCGCTGCCCCTCGGAGTGCTTGCGGACCGCTTCGGCGCACGCAGGGTCACGATCGCCTCGGCGTGTCTCTTCACGCTGGCGACTCTCGGTCAGGGGCTCGCCGCCGACTTCTCGACGCTGCTCGCAGCTCGCATCGCGTTCGGAATCGCGTTCGGAGCGCTCTGGGGCGCCGGCGCGTCGTGGCTCTCGGACTCGCTCTCGGAGGAGCGTCGCGCCGGGGCACTCGCCCTCGCAACCACGGTAGCGGGGCTGGGCTTCACGATCGGTCCGGTCTTCGCCGGCGTTCTCGCAGATCGCTACGAGACGGGGACGCCGTTCCTCATGCTCGCCATCGTCGCAGCTGCGGTGACCGCCACGCTCTTCGTGACGGCGCCTTCCGCGACCGCCGAGGTTCCACAGCAGCGGCTGCGCGAAGCGCTTCGGCTCGCGCGTGGGGACGAGCTCGTGCTCGCCGGGATCGCGATCATCGTGCTCATCGGCCTCGTGGGCGGAGGCGTCAACCTCCTGATACCGCTCCAGCTTCGTGAGAACGGTGTCTCCGCAGCCGAGATCGGGCTCCTCTTCTCCGCCGCCTCGGCCGTCTACACCGTCGTGAGCGCGGGCGTCGCGCGACTGGGCGCGCGATCCGCAACGCTTCGAGTCGGCGGTTATGCCGCCCTTCTTGCGGGCATCACGTTCTTCCTGGTCCTGGCGAGCAGCTCGACGCCGGCCGCGGTCGCGTTCGTCCTCCTGCGCGCGCCGCCCTGGTCGACGATGGACACGATCATCTATCCCCTCGCCGCGGCAGGTGCGCATCGCTCGGCGATCGGCCGCGGCTCGGTGATGGGCCTCGTGATGCTCGGCTGGGCCGCAGCGTCGACGGTCGGCCCGCTGCTCGCGGGTGCGATCACGGACACCGCCGGGATGCGCGCAGCCTACGCCGTGTTGATCGCGTTTTGCGCTCTCGTCGGCGGCTGGCTCCTGTACACGCACTCACGCGTCGCGAGGCAGGGAACGAAAGTCGACCTCGATCGCCTCTACGGCGCGCGCGATGTCGCCGAGCTGCGCTCCGAGTACGACCGCATCGCCTCGGCCTACGACAGGGAGCTGGTCGACCTCATGGGGTACCGCTCGCCCGAGGCCGTCGCGAGCGTGGCGCGGAGGCACCTTCAGGCCGACGCACGCATCCTCGACGTCGGTGCAGGGACCGGACTCCTCGGCGTCGCGCTGGCCCGGGCGGGTTTCTCCAGTCTCGACGGACTCGACCTCTCTGCGCGGATGCTCGCCGAAGCACGCCAGAAGGAGATCTACGGAGACCTCCGCGAGGGGACGCTGGGCAGCGGACTCGACTACGAGACCGGGGCCTACGACGCCGTGATCGCCGCCGGTGTCCTGACGACCGGGCACGCGCCGGCTGCCAGCCTCGACGAGCTCGTCCGGATCACCCGCCCGGGGGGACACGTCATCTTCACGTTGCGCTCCGACGGAGGCAGCCCGACGGGGTTCGACGAGAAGATCGGTGCACTCGAGAGCACGGGCCGCTGGGAGCTCGTCGAGCGTGGCGACGAGTTCCAGGCGATGCCGCTCGGCGAGCCGAGCGTGCTCGTTCGCATCTGGGCCTTCCGCGTGCTCTAGGGGAAGGACCTCCGGCCCGTCCACCGGATCGTCCGCTAACCCGAGGCCGCGAGTGCCGCCTCCAGGCTCGGGGTATCCGAGAGCAACCTCATCGTGTACTCGGCCTGTGGGGCGAACAGCACCGCGTCGGAGGCCCCTCGCTCGACGATCCGCCCGTCGCTCATGACGACCACCTCCTGCGCGATCGTCCGGATCAGCGCGAGATTGTGCGTGACGAACAGGAGACCGAGTCCGAGCTCGCGCTGGAGCTCGGCGAGCAGATCGACGATCGCGGCCTGAACGGAGACGTCGAGGGCCGAGGTCACCTCGTCGCAGATCAGCAACTGGGGGTTGGCGACGAGCGCGCGTGCAATGGCGACCCGCTGGCGCTCCCCGCCCGACAGATGATGCGGATAGCGCTCGAGCACGGATCCGCCGAGCTGAACCGTCTCGAGAACCTCCACCGCGCGGGCGCGCATCTCGCGACCGCCCATGTCGTAGAAGAGGCTAATAGGTTGTCCGATGATCTGTCCGATGGTCTTTCGCGGATTGAGCGAGGTGTACGGGCTCTGGAACACGTACTGGATCTCCCGACGCGTCTCACGGTCTCGCCGGCGTGCGCCGGCTCGAAGCGGCCGCCCCCGGAAAGTGATCTCGCCCTCGTAGTTCGTGTGCAGCCCGGCGATGCAGCGCGCCAATGTCGTCTTGCCGGAGCCCGACTCGCCGACCAGGGCGACGCATTCTTGCGGCCGGACGACGACGTCGACCCCGAAGAGCACCTGCCTCGCTCCGTGCGAGGCGTCGAGGCCGCGTATGGCGACGAGTGCATCGTGGGCCTTGATCTCTGGGAGCGGCACGGCCGCCGTCCGCGCCGCAAGCGCATCCGCGAGCACGTGGTCGTGCTCCCAGCAGCGCACCTCGTGATCCTGCGAAACCCGAGCGACGGGCGGGAACTCGACCCGGCAGCGTTCGACGGCGTACGAGCAGCGCGGCGCGAAGAAGCACCCCTGCGGGCGATTCCCCGGGCGCGGTGCGGAGCCCGGGATGCCGACGAGCGCGTGGGCGCCCGACAACTCGGGGATCGCCTCCACGAGACGACGCGCGTACGGGTGAGCCGATCCTCGAAAGAGGAGACTTGTCGGGCCTATCTCGACGATGCGGCCCGCGTACATGACCGCCACTTGCAGACAGAGGGTTGCGACGACGGCGAGATCGTGACTGACGTAGAGGGCGGCCACGCCGTGCGCCCTGCACAGCTCCTGCACGGTCACGAGCACATGCGCCTGTGTGGTGACGTCGAGGCCGGTCGTCGGCTCGTCGAGGACGATCACCCTCGGCCGATTGGCGAACGCCATCGCGAGGGCGACGCGCTGCTGCTGGCCGCCCGAGAGCTGGTGCGGGTAGCGCCTGAGGAACGCATCGTCCGATGGAAGGAGCACCTCGCCGAGCGCCTCCGTAATCCGCGCCCGGCGCTCCTCCCCCGAGGCGCCGAAGCCGTGTTCGGACAACGTCTCGTCGAGTTGCTTGCCGATGCGGAGCGCAGGATTGAGGGCCGCTGCAGGATCCTGGGGAACGTAGGAAACGAGCTTGCCACGCAGCCCCTGCCGCTCCAGCCGGTCGAGCGCGAGGATGCTGCGTCCCTCGATGCGAACGTCGCCCGAGGTGACGCGAGCACCGCGTCTCGTGTGGCCGAGCACAGCGAGCCCGACGGTCGTCTTTCCCGAACCGGACTCGCCCACGAGACCCAGCACTTCGCCAGCGTCGACGTGGAACGAGACCTCGTCGACGATGTCGATGCCCTCGCCCTCGAGCTCGACGCGGAGACGCTCGACCTCCAGGGCGGAGGCGCTCGTCACTCTCGCCGTCCTCCGCGCTCGATCCCGATCGCAGCGCGCAGGAACCCGTCCCCGACGAGGCTCGTGCCGATCGTGAGAAGGCCGATCGCCACCACCGGCAGCACCACACCACTCGGTTGGCCCGCGACGAGCCCTTGCCGGTTCTCGTTGATCATGAGGCCCCAGTCGGCGGCCGGCGGCTGCAGCCCGAAACCGAGGAAGCTCAGTGACGCGATGACGGCGATGTTGAAGGTGAGCCGGAGGGTCACCTCGACGACGAGCGGGCTCATGATATTGGGGAGGATCTCCCCGAAGAGGATCTTGCGTTGCGGAACGCCGATGCTCTCCGCCGCCCGGACGAAGTCGCGCTCCACGACCTCCACCGCGGCGCCCCGCGTGACCCGTGCGATCCGAGGCATGGTGGTGATTCCGACGGCGACGACCAGGAGCCAGGTCTCTGGTCCTACCGTTGCCACGAGAACGAGGGCGAAGACGAGTTGCGGGAATGCGAGGACCACGTCCTGCGTCCGCATGAAAATTTCGTCCAAGAGCCCGCGGGAGTAGGCGGCGGCGAGGCCAAAGGCGATCCCGAGGATGGCTCCGAGCGCAGTCGAGAGCACGGACAGTGCGAGCACCGAGCGGCCGCCCCAGAGGAAACGGCTCCAGACGTCCCGGCCGAGCTCGTCCGTCCCGAAGCGCGCAGCGTCGGACGGCGGCTCGAACGGAAGGGCGAACACGCCGTCGACCTGAACCGACTCGTCCGGGCCGTACGGGGCAAAGAAGGGTCCGACGAGCGCGATGCCGACGACGAGCGCAACGAGCGCGAGCCCGATCTTCGCTCTCGTCTGGTGCCACGTCGCCGCGAGGAGCAGGAGCCACGGTCGATGCCGGCGTGCGGGCGCGGATTCGAGAGCAAGAGCCTGATCGGTCACTTGAGCGACGTCCGAAGCCGTGGACTGACGAGGATCGTGGCCAGGTCGGCGAGCAGGTTGAGGATGACGTAGAGGGCCGCGATCAGAAGAGCGAGCGCCTGGACGACGGGCATGTCTCTGCTCCGCACGGCGTCGACGAAGCCGAGGCCGATGCCCGGGTAGTTGAAGATCGCTTCCACGACCACGATTCCCCCCGCGAGGTAGGCGAGGTTGATGGCAATCACCTGGAACGTCGGCGCTACGCCGTTCGGGACCGCATGCCGCCAGAGAACGAGCCGCTCCGACAGCCCCTTGAGCCTCGCCATCTCCACGTAGTCGCTCTCGAGGATCTCGACCATCGAGGCGCGCATGATCCGGGTGACGTACGGCGTCACAGCGATGACGAGGACCAGGGTGGGCAGCACGAGCTCCTCGGGATGACTCCATGGCGGCGTGCCCGGCTCGATGACGGTCACTGCCGGGAAGACGTGGAAGACCGTGGTCGAGAGGAGGATCACGAGGCCGATCCCGACGACGAACTCCGGGAGGGCTGCGAGCGTGAGACTCACCACCGACACCGTGTGGTCGAAGGGCCCGTCGCGCCGGCGCGCGCTCACCGCCCCGATGAAGACCGCAAGTGGGATGCTGATCGAAGCTGCGAGGAGCATGAGGAAGGCCGAGTAGCCGATCCGCTCCCCGATGACCTCGCTCACGGGGAGGCCTGCGGCGAGCGAAGTACCGAGGTCGCCGGTGAGCACGCCGGTGATCCAGTCGAGGTACTGCTGGAAAACCGACTGGTCGAGGCCCAGCTGCTTTCGCAGCTCCGCAAGCGCCTCAGGCTGCGCGCCCCGGCCCAGAATCGATCGCGCGGTGTCTCCCGGAAGCGCCTGAGTCGCCGCGAAGATGACCAACGAGCAGACGAACAGGGTGAGGACACCGAGGAGGACACGCCGGACGATGAAGCCGGGAATGCCTTTGAGGATCCTGCCCCGCCGCGGCCGAAGATCGACCAGGGGCGGGCCGGGGCCTTCGGCGAGGAGGGGCGGGCCGGGGCCCTCGACGAGGAGCCCCGGCACCCGACCCGGTTCTTCGTTAGACAAAGTAGATCGTGCGGAAGTTGTTTCCGTACTTGTTGAGGCTCAGCGTTCCGCGATCGGTCTTGAAGCCGCCGACCCTCCTCGAGTGAGCGTCGAGTGCGCTCTTGAAGGCCCAGACGATGTGACCGCCCTCGTCGTACTCCATCCGCTGCATCTCGCGGATGAGGTCGCAGCGCTTCTTCTCGTCGACAGTGGCGAGAGCCTGCCTATACAGCCGTAGGAAGCGCCCGTACCTCGGGTGCTTGTCCCAGTGGGTCTCGTTGAACGCGGACTCCTTCAAGCTCCCCACGGCGACTTGCTGGAGGTAGTTGCGCGTGCTCCAGAAGTCCGTGGCGAAGGTGTACTTGAGGTACTGGTCACCGTAGAAGTCGGGGATGTTCCTGACGTTGACGGTGACCCCACCCGCCCTCGCAGTCTGGGCGAAGATCTCAGCTCCCTCGACCATGCCGGTGTCGGCGGGGTTCGTGAAGCAGTCGATGGTGATGTTTTCCTGCCCCGCCTGTCGCAGAAGAGACCTTGCACGCTCGGGGTCGTATCTGCGCTGCGGGAATTCGTCGCCCGCGTAGCAGGGGTCGAACGGAGAGTAGATGTCGTTCGCCACGCGGCCGAAGCCGCCCAGTCCTTGACGCACCATCTGCGGCCGGTTGGCGAGCAGCCGGAACGCTTGCCGCACACGCACGTCGGTGAACGGCGCCTGATCTATGGCCATCGTGATCGGAGTCCAGCCTCCCTGCGGCACCTCGTAGACCTTGAGGTTCCTGCGCCTGTTGATGACCGGCACCTGCGAGGCCGGGAGGTCGACGAGGGCGTCGATCTGACCGCCGAGGAGGGCGTTGACACGCGCCGTGTCGTCGGGGAAGTCGATGAGCACGAGCCGGTCGAAGTACGGCTGGCCGGTGCGCCAGTAGTTCTCGTTGCGGACGTGGACGCTCTGACGGCCGGGCGTGAAGCTCTCGATCTTGAAGGCGCCCGTGCCCACGTACTTGAGACGACTCTTGCTGCGGCTTCCG
>DATFEK010000201.1:0-2138 GCA_035251305.1 Gaiellaceae bacterium
GGCTGGGCGCTCGCCGATGGCCAGAAGACGAACGCGCTAGAGATCGGGCAGTTCGTGCCCGCCGTGCGCGCGACGCCGAAGCGCGATGGCGAGAGCTATCGGCTCGGCGTCCTGCACGGGCTCGTGTTCGGCGACGGAAACCACTGTTCCGCGCTCGTCCGCACTGAAGAGCACCTTCACTACGTCCAGCTGTTCGGAGAACGAGTGGCGAGGTACCGCGACTTCTTCGAGCAGATCAAATTCGAGCGATCAAGAGATGTACACCGAGGGTACGCTGGCACGGGCGTTGTTCGCTCGTGCGTCAACCTGAAGAAGCTCCTGCCCGAAACTGCCGACGCCGAGTACATCACGGGCTTCGTGGACGGCTGGCTCGCCGCCGACGGCGACCCGGTCAAGGCGGGCTCGTGGCGAATCCGATCGACGGATCATCATGCGCTTGTCTGGCTCGAGCGGGCGGCGCCGATCGCTGGCTATGTCGCTGTTGGCTCAGGCGAGGAGTCGAACATGGTGACGAACTTCGGGGTGCGCAGCCGGTCGATCCGGTGGCTCTACCTCGCGACCCGCGAAAGCTACTGGCGCGTCATGCGCGTCGAGACGCAGAAGGCGGATGACGCCGACACCTTCTGCGCCGTCGTCCCCGGCAAGCACGCCTTCACCCTCGCAGGCGGAATCTCGACCGCCAATTGCGGCGCGTGCGAACCGGAGTGCCCGGTGGAGGCGATCTTCCCCGAGGACGCGCTACCCGACAAGTGGAACGCCTTCGTCGAGATCAACTACGCCTTCCCGGATCCCGACAAGATCAACCCGCTCGTCGACAAGTACGCGCTCGAGAACGACGTCCACAACGAGCCGATCGCGTAGAAGTCAAGCCGGCAGGAGGTACGCGCAGAGGCGGGGATCGCCGGGGAGCGGCGAGGGTGCGAGCTTCGTGACGAGGTAGCGGCGTTCGCCGTCCTCGATCTCCGTTCCAGGCCGCGGCGGCTCACCGGGCCGCTCGACGAGCGTGTAGCCCGTCGGCGCCCACACGAAGAACAGATGCCCGCTGCGGCCGTTCCCGTCCATCGCTTCCAAGAGTAGACGCTCGATCAGCGCCGAGCTGCCGAGGGCGGCACTTCGATCCGGACGGTCGAGCCGCGCGGGTACCGGACTTCCGAGGTGAATCGGGCGTTCAGCGTTGCCGCTCGCTCCGCGAGCGCCTCGAGCACGGTGCTCCTTCGCTCGGGCGGGCCGTCGTCGGCGACGACGAGCTCGGCGCCCCCGGCGGGAGTTGCGCGCACGGAGATCTCGATCCGGGTCGGTGCTCCCCGCCTGACGGCTTGATCCGTTGCCTCGCGCAGGATCTGGTAGAGCGCGGTCTGCGCGTTCTCACCGAGCGTGTCTGCGTGGTCGACGTCGAGGTCGATCTCGACGTCGTGTCGCGTCGCGAGCCGTCGCGCGAGCGCACCCACGGCGGTCGCAAAGCCGAGCTCGCGTAGCACCTTCGGCTCGAGGTCGTCGCAGAGCGCGCGGAGATCTCGAGCCGACTCGCGGGCGAGCGCGAGACCGCGGGTGAGAGCGTCGCCTGCTCGTTCTGGATCGCCTTCACGGAGACTCGCAAGACCCGCGTCGAGCATCTGGGCGATCGCCGAGAGGTGCTGGACGGGCCCGTCGTGGAGGAGCTCCGCGAGCCGGCGGCGTTCCTCCTGCTCGGCCAGGATCCGTTCGGCGAGGAGGGCGCGCTCGGCGTCGTCCGGGGTCAATCGATCATCGCCTCGCGTAGCGCGATGGCGACCGCCTGGGTGCGGGTGTCAGCCTCGAGCTTCGCGAGGATGTGGCGAACGTGGCTCTTCACCGTCTCCTGGCTGATGAAGAGCTTCGCGGCCACGTCCACGTTCGACATGCCGTCGGCGAGCAGCTGCAGGATCTCGCGCTCACGCGGGGTCAGGATCTCGGCCTGGCCCTGTCCGGAGACGAACTCCGCCATCAGACCGGGGTCGACGAAGGTCTCGCCCGCGGCGACCTTCTCGATCGCGCGGAGGAGCGTCTCGTGCGGCGTCTCCTTGAGGATGTAGCCGCGGGCGCCCGATTCGAGTCCGCGCTGGAGGAGCGAGCGCTCGCCGTAGGCCGTGAAGATGAGGACGCCGGTTCCGGGCACCTTC
>DATFEK010000215.1:0-6302 GCA_035251305.1 Gaiellaceae bacterium
TCTTAAGCTCGGCCGCGAACTCGTCGCCGAGATCGGGCCAGATGTGGACGTGGTCGCGTTCAGCGCGGTGCAGATGGCAACCGGCGAGGTCGCGGATCTCGATGCGATCGCCCGAGCCGCGGCAGAGCACGAAGTGATGACGGTCGTCGACGCGACGCAGGCCGTGGGTTGGCTCCCGCTCGACGCCCGGCGGTTCGACGTGGTCGCCGCCCACGGCTACAAGTGGTTGCTTTCGCCACGCGGGACTGCCTACATGACGATTCGTGCAGGGCTCTTGGAGACGGTCGTCCCACGGACGGCCGGCTGGTACGCGGGCGAGGACCCGCTCGCCACCTTCTTCGGGCCGCCTCTCCGGCTGGCCGCGAGCGCGCGAAGGCTCGACACGTCACCGGCCTGGTTCATGTGGGTGGCCTCCGCCCCGGCACTCGCCGTGCTGGAGGAGATGGGCATCGACGAGATTCACGCTCACGACGTCGGGCTCGCCAACCGCTTTCGAGCAGGTCTCGGTGAAGATGCCGGGAGCTCTGCCATCGTCATGTCCGATGCACGCGGCGCGGCAGAGAAGCTCGAGCGCGCAGGGATCCGGGTCGCCGTCCGCGGCGGGCGCCTACGGACGTCTTGGCATGTCTACAACACCGACGAGGACGTGGATCGGACGCTCGACGTGCTCACGAGCTGACGGAGCTCCCTTCAGCCACGCGCGGCAGCAAGAAGCTCGTCCCAGGTGCAGAGCTTGACGCGGGGACGGCCCTGCGGCTCTCCTCGAGCACGCTCGGCGGCGTCGATCGCCCCCCAACCTGCATAGGAGACCACGTCGACCCCTCGCTCTGCGAGGAGCCCGTCGACGCTCCCTCCTTCCTTCGCGCCGAGCTTTCCGACCCTCGCGTCCTCGAGCAACAGATCGACCGTCTCGGTCGCGTCCTTCTTGTTCGTTCCGATGACACCCGTCGGCCCGCGCTTGATCCACCCCGCGCAGTACAAGCCGGGAATGACCGCCCCGTGCCCGTCGAGGACCCGGCCACCCTGGTTCGGGACGGTTCCGCTCGCCTCGTCGAAGGGCACCCCTGGAAGCTCGACCCCGTGGTAGCCGACGCTGCGGAAGACGATCCCGCACGGGATGACCTCGCGCTCATCCGTCGGAACGGCCCGCACCCGCCCTCGTCCGTCCGCCTCGAGCCTGTTGTGGACCACCTCGACGCCCTCGACCCGGTCGTCGCCGAGGATCGCGACAGGTGAGACACGGAACCGGAGGCGGATCGTGCACGACTTGCCCGAAGGAGCACGCGAGGCGAAACCGCGCAAGATCTCGACGTTGCGCTGGACGATATTCGAGCTTGCGTCGAGCTCGGCTTCGCTCGCCTCGTCGAGCTCGAGCTCTTCGGGATCGACGACGATGTCGGCACCTGCAAGCTCGCCCATCTCCTGGAGCTCCGTCGACGTCCACGCCGCCTGCACGGGACCCCGCCGTCCGAGCACGACGATCTCGCTGACGTCGGAGGCCACGATCGACTCGATCGATGCGTCGGTGGCGTCGGTCGGAGCGAGCTCCTCCTGCGTGAGCGCGAGCATGCGGGCGACGTCGAGGGCCACGTTCCCGTTGCCGATCACGACCGCACGCTCGCCCGAGAGGTCGAATTCGAGCTCCTGGTAGTCGGGGTGGCCGTTGTACCAGGCGACGAGCTCCGTCGCAGCCCAGGACCCCGCGAGGTCCTCACCTGGGATCCCCAGACGTCGGTCGGTTTGCGCTCCGACCGCGTAGACGACGGCGTCGTACACCGCGCCGAGCTCCTCGTTGGAGACGTCGCGCCCCACTTCGACGTTGCCGAGGAAGCGGAAGCCCGGGCGCTCGGCGATCTTCTCGAATGCCCGCGAGACCGACTTCAGGTTCGGATGATCGGGAGCGACGCCGAGCCGGACGAGCCCCCACGGCGTGGGGAGCCGCTCGATCATGTCGACCTCGACGCGCGGATCGTCGCTCGACAGCAGGTGACCGGCCGCGTAGAAGGCCGCCGGCCCGGAGCCGACGATCGCCACGTGCAGCGGCCCACCAATCACGCGCGGATCCTAGGGATTAGCGGTTTCGCGAAGCGAAACCGCTAGTGCGAACAACCCGAGCCGCAGCCGCCCACGTGGGTGCCCTCGGGCAGCTCCTCGTCCTCGGCCACCTGGAACGAGTGGCCGCATCCGCACGAGGAGACGGCGTTCGGGTTGTCGATCTTGAACCCGGCCTCCTGAATGGAGTTCAGGAAATCGATCGTGGTGCCCCGGAGGTACGGGGCGCTGTACGGGTCGACGACGACCGGAATCCCTTCGAGCTCGAGCTCGACGTCACCCTCCGCGGCGCCGGCGTCGAAGCCGAGCCCGTACTGGAAGCCTGAGCAGCCACCACCCTGGATCGCCACGCGAAGGACGAGCGTCGCCGCATCCTCCTCCTCGGCCATGAGCTCGCGGATCTTCGCCGCTGCGACGGGCGTCAGCGTAAGAATCTGCGCCGGGGTCAGACTTAAGTCTGACCCCGACCCTGAATCTGAGGTGGGGTGCTCGACGGTTGCCACGGGCTCATGGTAGCGCACGGGGTCTCGGATTCCTGCCCCGAGTTTGTAACACTCGTATCGCTCATTCTGTGCGGGATTTCGGATCCCTTCGTGCGCCCAAAGGGGGAGTGCTAGGTTTCGCGCCGAGACAGACGTCCGAGCTCCACGCGGGGGTACACCCGTGCTTTCGAACTGGCTGCCCTTCCTCTTCTACGCCCTCTTCGCGGCAGCCATTCCCGCGACCATGATCGCAGCGTCGTTCGTCGTCCCGCGGCGCCCGGTCGCGCGCACGAGGCAGAAGATGCTTCCGTTCGAGTCCGGGGTCGCGGAGCAGGCGCCGAGCCAGCAGCGCCGGTTCACGGTGAGCTTCTACTTGACGGCGATCCTGTTCATCCTGTTCGACATCGAGATCGTCTTCCTCTACCCGCTCGCCGTGCAGCTCGACGCGCTCGGCTGGTTCGGGTTCGGCGAGCTCCTGGTGTTCATCGCCATCCTTGGCGTGGCGTACGTCTACGTCTGGCGGAAGGGGGCATTGAACTGGCACTGAAGAAGGAGCTGCCCGTCGTCAGCGATCGCCCGCTCGCGAAGGCGGGGATCCAGTCCGAACGCGTTCTCTGGCCGGACCGCGGGCCCGGCGCATTCGAGCGCGAGGTCGCCGAGCTCGAGGACGCGCTCCTCCTCACGACCGTGGAAAAGGCCGTGGCCTGGGCGCAGTCCAACTCGGTCTGGCCGGACACGTTCGGTCTCGCGTGCTGCGCGATGGAGATGATCGCGGTCGTCTCGTCACGGTACGACATCGCCCGCTTCGGGATGGAGCGCTTCAGCTCCTCGCCTCGGCAAGCCGACCTGCTGATCGTGTCGGGCCGCGTGACGCACAAGATGGCCGCTCCGCTCCGCCAGGTGTACGACCAGATGCTCGAGCCCAAGTGGGTCATCGCGATGGGCGCGTGCGCCAGCTCCGGCGGGATGTTCAACAACTACACGATCCTCCAGGGAGTCGACAAGATCGTGCCGGTGGACGTGCACGTTCCGGGGTGTCCGCCGAGACCGGAGGCGCTCCTCGAGGGTGTCGTCAGGCTCCACGAGAAGATCCGGGCGGGCGTTCCGCCCGCGTACCAGATCCGCGGGGTCGCCGAATGAGCGGATACGCAGGTGTGCCCGGGGTGGTGGAGACGCGTGAAGCGCTGGGCGAAACGACGCTCGTCGTCGATCCAGCACGCATCGTCGAAGCGTGCACGTTCCTACGCGACGCGCACGGATTCAACTTCCTCAGCGACATCGCACCGGCTGACTACCTCGGCTGGGGAGACCGAGGCGTGGCCGGATACATCGGCACGGACTCCGGTCGAGACCTCAACGACCCGGGCTCGCAGGGGCAGGCGCGCGTCCCCGCACCGAAGCCGAGGCGGTTCTCGATCTCGTACCAGCTCCTTCGAGTGGCCGACGATCCCGCGCGCGTGACGGTCCAGGCGTGGCTCGACGACGGCGAGCCCATCGCGAGCGTCGTCGGTGTCTGGCCCGCCGCCGACTGGTTCGAACGCGAGGCCTGGGACCTGATGGGCATCCCATTCGCCGGACACCCGAACCTCGTACGGATCCTCATGCCGGAGGACTGGGAAGGGCACCCGCTTCGCAAGGACTACCCGCTCGGCGGCGAGCCCGTGCGCTTCTCGGACGAGGACTAGGTGATCCGGTGACGGTCCTACCCTCGACGCGCATCTACGAGGGCACCCGGATCCCGAGCCCGGTCCCGACGATCCTCGAGGTCGACCCCGAGCAGCACTCACTCGAGGACATCCTCACGATCAACTTCGGGCCCAACCACCCGTCGACGCACGGCGTCCTGCGCCTCGTCGTGGACCTCGACGGCGAGACCGTGGCAGGTATCCGCGCCGTCATCGGCTACCTGCACACCGGCTTCGAGAAGAACATGGAGGCGAAGTCCTGGTGGAAGTCCGTCACGTACCCGGCGCGGGTCGACTACGTCTCGTTTCAGGCGAACGAGCTCGTCTACGTGCTCGCGATCGAGAAGCTGCTCGGGATCGAGGTTCCGCGGCGCGCGACCTGGGCACGTATGGCCTTCGCCGAGCTGGTTCGCATCCACTCGCACCTGATCTGGCTCGGCACCTCCGCCCTCGAGCTCGGCGCGATCTCGCTCCTCTGGTACACGTTCGACGACCGCGATCAGATCCTCGATCTCTTCGAGATGGTGGGCGGCGCGCGGATGCACACGCGCTACTTCCAGGTCGGCGGACTCGCCGAGGACCTGCCGCCGGGCTTCACGGCCGAGGCGCGCACGTTCTGCGAGACGATGCCGAAGTCGGTCGACGACTACGAGGCGATCCTCGACCGCAACGGGATCTGGCTCGAGCGTACGAGGGGCATCGGCCTCCTCTCGACCGACGATGCACTTGCCCTGGCGCAGTCCGGTCCGATGCTCCGATCCACCGGCGTCAACTGGGACCTGCGCAAGGACATGCCCTATCTCGCCTACGACGAGGTCGAGTTCGACGTCCCCGTGTACCCGAACGGAGACGTGTACGACCGCTACAAGGTGCACATGGACGAGATGCGCGAGTCGGTGCGCATCGTCCGGCAGTGCCTCGACCGTCTCGACGAGATGGACGGCGAGCCGTGGGTGGCCGACGACCGCAAGGTCGTCCTCCCTCCGCGCCACGAGCTCCACACCTCGATGGAGTCGCTGATCCACCACTTCAAGATCGTCACGGAAGGCTTCACCGTTCCCGAGGGTGAGGTCTATGTCGTCATCGAGTCGCCGCGCGGAGAGGCGGGCTGCTACCTGGTCTCCGACGGTGGCCCTCGCCCGTGGCGCGTTCACTTTAGGGCACCGAGCCTCGCCGCTCTGCAGGCGACCGCCACGGTCGTGCAGGGCTGCCTCGTCGCCGACCTGATCGCAGTCGCCGGGTCGCTCGACCCCGTCATGGGGGACGCAGACCGCTGATGACCTCGGTCTCGACACGGATCGAGAAGCTGCGCAAGCAGTACCCGGAGTCGACCTCGGCCGTCCTGCCGGCGCTGCGGCTCGCGCAGGAGGAGCACGGTGGCTGGCTTCCGCCAGACGCGCTGCGAGAGGTGGCGCAGGCGCTCGAGGTCACGCCTGCCTATTGCATCTCGATCGCATCCTTTTACGACCAGTTCCGCCTCGAGCCGGTCGGCCGCGCCCTGGTCGAGGTGTGCACGAACGTCTCGTGCGCGCTCTCGGGTGCCCAGCAGGTCGTGGAGGCCTTCGAGCGCGAGCTCGGCATCGACGCCGGGACGACCTCGGACGACGGCTCGTTCACGCTCGGAACCGTCGAGTGCCTCGGCGGATGCGGTTGGGCAACGGTCGTGGCGATAGACAACCGGCACCGGCTGCGCGTGCAAGCAGATGACGTGCCCGCGATCGTCGAGGAGCTGCGTGCCTGAAAGTCCACAGATCGTCTTCGCGGGCACCGAGGGCGGCGCTCTCACACGTATCGGGGACTACGAAGCAGCCGGCGGCTTCGCACCGCTTCGCGAAGCACGGTCCATGGCTCCCGACGACGTCATCGCCGAGCTCGAGGCCTCGGGCCTGCGCGGGCGCGGCGGCGCGTTCTTCCCCACCGGCCGCAAGTGGGCGTTCGTGCCGAAGCCCGACCAGCTCGCGAAGCCGCACTACCTGGTCGTCAACGCGGACGAGTCCGAGCCCGGAACGTTCAAGGACCGGGAGATCATGCTTCGCGTCCCCTTCCGCTTCCTCGAGGGCTGCCTCATCGCCGCCCACGCGAT
>DATFEK010000242.1:0-8245 GCA_035251305.1 Gaiellaceae bacterium
TTGTCCCGGCACCTCTCATGGCGCCGGTCCAGCACGCGGACGCGGTCCTGCTGAAAGCGGCGGAGGTTCGGTCCGCGGCTGCACTTCTCGAGGACTGGAGCCGCTCCCCTCGCTTCCGGGATCCCTCGATCTGATGAGGGCAGCGCACGGCACAATGGGCGTATGGCGAGCGCAATTCGAGATCGGGTGGAAGAGTCGATCCGCCGAGACGACTTGATCGCCCCCGGCGGCAAGGTCACGTGCCTCGTGTCGGGAGGGCCCGACTCGACGTGCCTCTGGCACGTGTTGCGGGAACTCGGATATCGCGTCTCGGCCGTGCACGTGAATCACAGCCTGCGCGGAGAGGAGTCGGCGGAGGACGCCCGCCACTGCCACGAGCTGCTCGGCGCCGATGTCATCGAGGCGCCGCCTGCCGGGACCGAGGCGGAGCTCCGCGAGCTTCGCTACCGACGTACGGAGGGACGTGGCCTCCGCGCGACGGGGCACACGGCGTCCGACCAGGTCGAGACCATCCTCTACCGGCTCGTCTCCTCGGGATCGGCCCGGGGGATCAAGGCGAAGCGTGAAGACGGCGTCGTCCGGCCGTTGCTCGACGTGTGGCGCCTCGAGGTCGAGGCGTACTGTCGAGAGCACGGGCTCGAGGTGCGGCGCGACTCCTCGAACGTCGACACGAAGCGCGGACTCATCCGTCACGAGATCCTTCCCCGGCTGCGGCAGCTCCATCCTGGCGCCGACGGGAACCTGCTCGCGCTGGCCGACGCGCGCCAACGCCTGCCGAGGGCGCTGGAACGATCGCTGGCCGAGCTGATCTCGGTGACCGACGGGACGAAGTCGGTCGACCTCGGGGATGGGATCCGGGCGGTGCGCGAGTACGACGAGGTCCGGCTCGAAGGGCGTGTCAGGTTCGGGCCCTGGCGGCTCGAAAGCGCGCGGCCGGGACTCTCGGTGCGTACCCGCCGGCCCGGGGATCGACTCGCGGGGCGGAGCAAGAAGGTGCAGGATCTATTCGTGGACGCCAAGGTTCCCAGGCTCGAGCGCGACGAGTGGCCGCTCGTCGTCTCCGGGGACGAGGTCGTCTCGCTTCCCGGCATCGCCGAAGCTCCTGGCTGGGAAGGGGCCGTCCGCGCATGGAAAGATGCGGAGACGTGACGGCAGCCGAGCTCGAACGCGGGGTGGGTGAAATCCTCATCGACGAGGAGGCGCTGCGGGCGCGCATCGTCGAACTGGGCGCGGAGATCTCCACCGACTACCAGGGCCGCGACCTCCTGCTCGTCGGCGTGTTGAAGGGCGCCGTGTTCTTCATGGCCGACCTGATGCGCGAGCTGACCGTGCCGTGCGAGATCGACTTCATGGCCATCTCGAGCTACGGAGCTGCGACAGATTCCTCCGGGGTCGTCCGGATCCTGAAGGACCTCGACATCAACGTCGCGGGAAGAGACGTTCTCGTCGTCGAGGACATCATCGACTCGGGGCTGACGCTCTCGTACCTCATGCGCAACCTCACCGCGCGCAAACCCTCCTCTCTCGAGGTGGTCGCGCTCCTCACGAAGCCCGAGCGCCGGGAGATCGAAGTCCCCGTGCGGTACGTGGGCTTCGAGATCCCCAACCGGTTCGTGATCGGGTACGGCCTCGACTTCGCCGAGCGCTACCGGAACCTTCCATACGTCGCCGTGCTGCACGCTGATCTCGTGCCGAACGCTACGTAGAGGACAATCCGCCCATAACGGGGGACAAGGGCGTCGACCCGTGGTGCCGAAGAAGCAGGGTGCTACCCTCCGAAAGCTGACGTGAATCGCTTTTTCCGAAGCGCGCTCTTCCCGCTGATCATCATCGTGCTGCTCGTCTACCTCGCGAGCCAGACGCTGCTGCCCGGGCGCTCGGAGACGCGGAAGATGACGTACTCCGAGCTGATCACCCAGGTTCGGAACGGAGGCGTCAACGACGTCGTCTTCAACCCTCCGAGACAGCAGATCACGGCCTCTCTCGTCGAGGGCGGCAAGGTCAAGGTCAACTACCCGACGCCGCAGTCGGCGACGCAGTTCCAGAATCTGCTCGCGAAGGAGAACATCAAGTTCGACTCGAAGGGCACCGGGTCGTCGGCCTGGTGGGCGTTGCTCATCAACTTCCTCCCGTTCGTGCTCCTGATCGGCTTCTGGATCTTCCTCATGAACCAGATGCAGGGCGGTGGGTCGAAGGTGATGAGCTTCGGCAAGAGCCGCGCGAAGCGCATGTCGCCCGACTCGCCAAAGGTCACGTTCAAGGACGTCGCAGGGGCAGACGAGGCGGTCGAGGAGCTCCACGAGATCAAGGAGTTTCTCGAGAACCCGAAGAAGTTCCAGGCGCTCGGCGCGAGGATCCCCAAAGGCGTCCTCCTGTTCGGGCCGCCCGGTACCGGCAAGACGCTCCTCGCGCGGGCGGTCGCCGGTGAAGCCGGCGTTCCGTTCTTTTCGATCTCGGGCTCGGACTTCGTCGAGATGTTCGTCGGCGTCGGCGCGTCACGTGTACGCGACCTTTTCGAGCAGGCGAAGCAGGCCTCGCCGTGCATCATCTTCATGGACGAGATCGACGCTGTCGGTCGCCATCGTGGCGCCGGCCTCGGCGGCGGTCACGACGAGCGCGAGCAGACCCTGAACCAGCTCCTCGTCGAGATGGACGGCTTCGAGATGAAGGACAACATCATCCTCATCGCGGCGACGAACCGTCCCGACATCCTCGATCCTGCGCTCCTCCGTCCTGGCCGCTTCGATCGCCAGATCGTCGTCGATCGTCCCGATCGGCTCGGCCGCAGGAAGATCCTCGAAGTGCACGCGCGCGGCAAGCCGCTTGCGCGCGAGATCGACCTCGACACGCTCGCCGCTGGTACTCCGGGCTTCACGGGCGCCGACCTCTCGAACCTCATCAACGAGGCCGCGCTGCTCGCAGCGCGCAACGGGAAGAAGATGATCGAGCAGAACGAGCTCGAGGAGGGGATCATGCGCGTGATCGCCGGCCCCGAGAAGAAGGCCCGTCTCCTGTCCGAGAAGGAGCGCAAGATCACCGCCTACCACGAGATGGGGCACGCGCTCGTCGGCCACTACCTCGAGAACACGAATCCGGTCCACAAGATCACCATCGTCAGCCGCGGCCAGGCGCTCGGTCTCACGATCTCGCTTCCGACGGAGGACAAGTACCTGACCACGAAGTCGGCGCTCATGGACGAGCTCGCGATGACACTCGGGGGGCGCGCCGCCGAAGAGCTCGTCTTCCACGAGATCACGACGGGCGCGGCGAACGACATCGAGCGGGTAACCGCCACGGCGAAGTCGATGGTGATGCGCTTCGGCATGAGCGAGAAGCTCGGCCCGCGCGTCCTCGGGCGCAACCACGATCTCCCGTTCCTCGGCCGCGACATGGGCTCGGAGCCCGACTACTCGGACGAGATCGCGAAGGAGATCGACGACGAGATCCGGCGTGTGCTCGACGAGGCCCACGCCTCCGCGACCGCCGTGCTGCGAGCGCACATGAACGAGCTGCACCGACTCGCCGCGATCCTGATCGAGCGCGAGACGATCGACAAGGACCAGTTCGAGCGCCTGCTGGCGGGCGAGTCCGAGGAGTCCGTCTTCCCGCCCGAGGAGGTCACGGCACCGGTCGCGGACGGTGAGTCCGACGCCGAGCGCAAGCCGAAGCTGAAGCCGCAACCCCGGCCGATTCCCGGCACGGCAATGCAGCCGCCGCCGCCCGAAGGCGCAGCCGGCTAGCCTCATCGGCGGAACGACAGCTCCGCCCGCGAGTGACGTCGGTTATGGACTCGCGAGTCGCACTACTCGCCCGTCGCGCCCCGGTCTCGGGCCGCCAGCCACACCGCGAGGAGCGCCGCCGCCGCCGCTGCGGCACCGAGGAGATCGAGGGCCAGGCCGCGCGCTCGGACGACGTCCGCGAGCGCGACCAGAACGACTGCGACAACGAAGGCGGCGAGGCCGAGGACCGCGACTATCGCCAGCCGTCGCAATCCTTCGCCAGGCTCGCCCTTGACCAGAGCACGCTCCTCCAGGGACCAGTAGGCGAGCTCGGCGGTGAGGTAGAGCCCAGCCGCGACGAGCGCCGCGCTTGCGTCGAGTCGGGCATCGTCGACGGTCAGTTGTGCCGCATAGATACCGCCGACGACGACGAGCGACACCGGGACGAGCACCGACCACCCGAGCGCGACGGCCACACCGAGTGCTGCGAGCGCAAGCGCAGCGAGCCACACGTACAGACTCTCTTGCGACTCGCCTGCGCGAGCAATCGGGAGCGCGGCGAGAGCGCCCAGTCCGATCACGCTTCCCGCGCCCGTCGCTAGCCGCGTGCCAGCCTGGCGTAGCGCCTGAACGTCCTCACCCCCTCGAGCGCGGCTTCGAGCCCCGTCTCGCCCCAGCGGGCGACGCCGATTCCCAGTGCCTCCAGCTTGGCGTGCTGGACACTGCGGTCGAGTATCCACAGGCGGTGCGCGATCTTCCCGAGGTCGCCGGAGCGCTCGTCGACGAGCGGAACGGGATCGACTTCGACCACGACGACGTCGAAACCTCGCGCACGGAGATCGCTCAGTGCAGCGGCAAAGCGCGGGTCGACGAGAGGCGTCAGCCCGATGATGAGAGCCTTCGGCGGAAGCACCCGCGTCGGAATCAGATTGATGTCGCGCCATACGTACGTCGGCTCGGCCCCCGTCTCGAGCATCGTCTCGATCAGGCGATAGCGCTGCGTGAGGCCCATGCCCGGTTGGAGCCAGCGCAGGGTTCCGCCGAATCCGACGAGACCGACGCGGTCGCGCCGCTCGAGGTACCGCGACGCAAGTGACGTGCCGGCTCGGACGGCCTCCTCGAGCGTGCTGCGGCCGACCCCACGGACGTCCACGAAGGTGTCCAGGAGGATCACAACGTCTGTGTTGCGCTCCGGATGGCGCTCGTTGACGACCAGCCGCTGCCGTCGAGCCGAGGCGCGCCAGTTGATCGAGCGGACCCGGTCACCCGGTACGAAATCCCGTATGTCCGCGTACTCGACGCCGTCACCCCTGGCTCGCGCGACCTCGCTGCCCGCGAACGCCTGGGTCTCGACGGGCGCCAGGATCCGGCGCAGCTCGATCGGGCGCGGGTACGCCTTGAGCCGGTGTCGACCCGACGTGCGCTGTTCCCAGACCACGAGCCGGAACGGATCGCGCGCACGCACTTCGACGTCGCCCAGCGGGTACACGCCCCATCGAGCACATCGGAGAGTGAGTGGGATCACGCGTTCCTGCCCTGGGCCGAGGCGAAGGGCGCACGCATCCATTCCGTCGTCCACGTCGACGTTGGCGGGTAGGTCGACCAAGAGCTCGAGGCGATCGACTGCGCCTTCGGCGCGCACGAGCATGGTGGCCTCGAGCTGGGCCTGCTCGAGCGTTCGCTCCGTCTCGATTTCGAACTCGACCGTAACTGCCGGGTCGTGGGCGACTCTGGTTCCGACGGCCAGCACCAACGCGAACGGCGCCGCCACGATCGCGAGCTCCGGGCGTCGCAGAACGAGCGCGGCAAGCAGGCTGATCGCCGCGACCGCAGCGTATCCCTCGATTCGAGGGCTCCCCTTTCTCGTCACGAGGCCGCTGAGTGGTGGACGTCGTCGGCGCGTGGGGTCGGCACGCTCGCGAGCACTTCGCGCACGACGTCCTCGGACGACACGCGCTGCACCCACAGCTCCGGGCGAAGCACGAGGCGGTGAGCCAGCGCGGGGACTCCGATCGCCTTCACGTCGTCCGGGAGGACGTAGTCCCGGCCTGCGAGTGCAGCCCGACAGCGGGATAGCTTGAGGAGCGCCAGGCTCCCGCGGGGGCTGGCGCCGACCGCGGATCCCCGTGCTTCTCGGGTCGCGATCGCGAGATCCACGCAATAGCGCCGCACGCTCGCGGCGACGTGAACTCCCTCGATCGCTGCTTGCATCTCCAGCAGCGTCTTGCGGTCGACCACGGGCCGAAGCTCGATCTCGTCGGCCCGGCGCTCGATACGGCGGTCGAGAACCTCGACCTCGTCGTCTCGCGCCGGATAGCCGAACGCGGTTCTCAGCAGAAAGCGGTCGAGCTGCGCTTCGGGGAGCGGGTACGTGCCCTCGTACTCGATCGGGTTCTGGGTGGCGATGACGAGGAACGGCGGCTCGAGCGGATACGTGTCGCCTTCGATCGTTACCTGGCGTTCCTGCATCGCCTCGAGCAGCGCCGCTTGCGTTTTCGGCGGCGCGCGGTTTATCTCGTCCGAGAGAAGAAGGTTGGTGAAGATCGGGCCGGGGCGGAACTCGAAGTCCGCGTCACGCTGGTTCCAGATGGAGGCTCCCGTCACGTCGGAGGGCATGAGGTCCGGGGTGAACTGAATGCGCGTAAAACGCATGCTCATGACCTTGGCGAACGACCTTGCCGCGAGCGTCTTCGCGAGACCGGGGTAGTCCTCGAGGAGCACATGACCGTCCGCGAGGAAGCCGAGAAGCACCAGCTCGAGGGCGTCGCGCTTCCCAACCACGGCGCGGTCGAGCTCGTCGAGTACCTCGCCGGCGAGCTCGTGGACGCGGGCGAGGTCCATTTCCGGGCCGGTGGTCACAGCCGTTCCAGAGAGTCGACGAGGCGTTCGAGCGTCGCCGGCGACCCGCGACGTCCCGCGCGCTCGGCCGGTGTCGGTCGATCCCTGCGGACGAGCTCCCAGGTCTCGTCGCCGAGAATCTCGCAGGCCGATTCGGGATCGCCGTCCAGAGAGACGCCACGTCTCGCCGCGAGGAGCGATATTGCGAGCTCGCGCAGGCGAGGACGAAGACGCCAGTGGAGGTCTAACGGCCCCGCGGCGGCTAGCCCGGTCTCCTTCTCTATCTGAGCGAGAGCCGGTGGGGGCTCGGCCTCGAGTCCGGTCGGTCGCTTCGATCGGAGCGGCGCCTCAGGGGGATACGACTCACGGATGGCGGCGATCGCGAGCAGGAAAGCCAGTCCACAGAGGAGGAGCGCGTACACACGTGTGGCGAGCTCGGCCCTCCCTGGGAGGAACGCCACGACGGCGACGAGCACGAGCGTCGGGAGGATCAGGAACCTGCCTGTCCGCCTGACGTTCCGTCTCACGCTGGTCCTGCGGGAAGCGCCCCCGCGGGCTGCTCTCCGCGGTGCGTCTCGGCCGCACGCAACTCGTCCCGTACTTGCTCGAGGATGTCGATGGCTTCCTCCTTCATGTCCACGTCCACCACGTGCTGCGAGAACTTAGCCACGACGAAGAGATCTGTCAGGCGCCGGATCGACCGGAAGTCGATCTCGAGTTGACCGAAGATACGCGCCACATACTCCTCCTGCGTCTCGGACGCGCTCCGCGCAACACCGTGTGCTGCGAGCACGCGCTCGAGCCGTGCGTACGCTGCGATCACGGCGCGTCGCGGGTCGGCTTCCGCGCGGAGGTCGTCGAGCATGTCGTCGAGGGCGTCGATGATGGCCTCTTCCACCGCCTCGCGCCCGAAGCGAGCCCTACGCCGCCGCCGCTCCGCCAGCACCATGGCGGCAACGGCGAGTGCCGTGAACGAGAGGATCACGGCCAGGGGCACCCACGTGAACGCAGGTCGGTTCGGGGCTCCGGTTTCGTCTTCCGGTCGATTCGGCGTCGCGCCTACTCGAGACTGTTGTGCAGGTTCTCTCAGCGTCGATTGGAGCCACGTGGAAACGTCGGACGTGCCGATGAGCATGGCGAAGGCGACCACCCCGACGATTGCCAGCAAACCACTCCCCGGTCGCCGGTTGTCGGTCGGGCTCCTGTGTGCGAGCGCGTAGACGAGAAAGACCACGAAAGCCAGCATCGCGACGAACCCCAGGCCGAGGGCCGTGTCGAAGAGCACGTAGGACGGCCGTCGTGACTCACCCGAGCCCGTGGATGTCGATCCTGTCGCGGCGATCGTGACCAGGCCGAGGAGACCGAGCACCGCGAGAGCCCAGAGAACGACGCGAAACGGGTTACCGCGCATTACCGTGCGCGCGCGGCGGGACCTGCGGCGCGGGTTCGGGCGTTAGACGGTCGGCGCTGGTGAAGCGGCCGTTCCGGCGCCCTTGCTCTCCCAGTAGCGGTTGAGCGCGCCCTGGATCTTGATGAACCAGACGAACGCCCCGATGATCGGGAGCAGGAGCCAGAGCCCGGTCCAACCGGTGAAGGGTGCCTCGCGGCCGTCCTGCTTGTACATCTTCCCGACCTCGGACGGGATCAGGAACCACGAGACGATCGAGACCACGATGTAGATGACCAGG
>DATFEK010000174.1:0-2818 GCA_035251305.1 Gaiellaceae bacterium
TGCGACCGAGACCACCTCGGTCTCGAACCGAATGCGATCACCCAGCTCCACGCCCATCCGAAGCGCGACCTCCGCACTGCCCTCGGCGACCTGGAGCGACTCCCAGCTTTCGGCCGAGTAGAAGCCCTCGTCACCGACCGCGGCGGCCTTGCGCAACTCGGAGAGGAGAGACGTGCGTTCGCTCGATCCCGCGGCGAGAGCGAGCGCCGTGGCCTCGATCGCCCGGATCGTCGACGGAAGCGCGTCGACGGAGCGAAGCCAGCCCGCGACCGAGACGGCGTCGAGCCGCGTCGCCTCCGGATGCGACCACGGATCGTCGGGATCGACGGTCGCGCAGAGCTCTCCGAACAGCCGCTCCACGCGCTCGTAGTCCGCGCGTTGTTTCGAGCCGGCGAACGGCCCGTCCTCGGAACGGAGGACGCCGTCCACGAAGTCGTACGTCGTCGCACCCTCGACCGAGGTGTACGTGGAGGTCAGCGTCAAGCCGAGCTCCTCGACGAGGCCAAGGTAGGCGGTATGTGCCTCTCCGATCAGCTCACCGCCGAGCTGCACCGGCATCCCGTCGTCCACGGACACCTGCTCGACCCTCCCCCCGACCCGGTCGCGCGCCTCCAGCACGAGGACGTCTGCCCCTCCACCAGCGAGATCGCGCGCCGCGGCGAGGCCGGCGAGACCGGCGCCGAGGACGACGACGTCGGTCAAGCCACGCCTTCCTCGGAGGCCGCAAGCACGCGCAGCGCCTCAGCGGGGAGATGCACGGCGACGCTGTCACCGCGGCGGTACGGGAGCTCTTGTCCTGTGTTCGCGAGCAACGCCTGGACGGTCGCGCCGCTCGGCGTACGCACGATGACCTGCGTCGTCGAGCCGAGGTAGACGAGCTCGCTGACGGTCGAGGGGAGCCGGTTCGGACCGGTCGCGTCCGCGGCGAGAATCTCCACCCGTTCCGGCCGGATCGTGACCCGAACGTCGCCGTGCGCCTGCACGTCCCCCTGCCGCGCCTCGAGAGTGACGCCGTCGAGAGTCACCCTTCCACCGCCTTCGCTCGTGCCGGGCATGAGGTTCGACACCCCGAGGAAATCCGCCACGAACGCGGTCGCCGGCTCCTCATACACCTCGCGCGGGCTCCCGAGCTGCCGGATCCGGCCCCCGTGCATGACCGCGAGACGGTCCGACATCGTGAGTGCCTCCTCCTGGTCGTGCGTCACGTACAGGAAGGTGATGCCGACGTCGCGCTGGATCGCCTTGAGCTCTACCTGCAGACCGCGCCTGAGCTTCGCGTCGAGCGCACCGAGGGGCTCGTCGAGGAGGAGCACCGACGGTGAGAGCACGAGTGCGCGTGCAAGCGCAACCCGCTGCTGTTGCCCTCCCGAGAGTTGGTGTGGGCGACGCGCGCCGTACCCGCCGAGCCGGACGAGCTCGAGCACCTCGGCGACGCGACGGCGCCCCTCATCCTTCGGCACGCTCGTGAAGCGAAGCCCGAAAGCGACGTTCTGCCCGACGCTCAAGTGCGGGAAGAGCGCGTAGCTCTGGAAGACCGTGTTCACGGGTCGCCGATGCGGAGGCGTCGCCGTGACATCGGCTTCACCGATGAGGATTCGGCCGGCATCAGGACGCTCGAAGCCGGCAATCATGCGCAGGCTCGTCGTCTTCCCGCACCCGGACGGCCCGAGCAGCGAGAAGAACTCACCGCTCGCCACCTCCAGCGAGACGTCGTCGACGGCCGTTACCGCCTCGAATCGCTTGCTGAGTCCCTCCAACGTGACTGCCTGCGACTGCCTCACGCGGCGAGCTCCTTCTCGACGCAGGAGGCGAGGAGGGCCCGTGCGGTCGGCGGGTCGAGGAGGCCGAGATAGAGAATCGACTCGAGCCCGTCGGCGACGGCGGCGAGCCGCCAGCCGGCTTCCCTCGCGTCCACGGAGATCGGCACCGACCCGTCCTCGCGCCCCACCTCGAGTAGTCGAATGACGCGCTCGGCCCACGCTCGGTAGCGCTCGCGCACGAGTGGCCCCAGCTCCGCGTCGTCGCGAAGACTGCTCCACACCTCGTTCCAGAGCGCCGGAATCATTTCGAGCCCAGGCTCGATCGTTCGCAAGAGCGCGAGCTCCGCCTTCTCCGCGCCGGTCGCGAGCTCGGCCAGCTCGGCCTCGAGCGCCTCGGCGCGGCGATCCTCTGCGAAGGCAAACGCAGCCCGCAGGAGCTCCTGCCGGGTCTGGAAGTAGTAATGGACGAGCGTCCGGGACACGCCGGCTTCCAGGGCGACGCTGCCGATGCGCAGTGCGTGCGCGCCCTCCGCGACGACGACGCGGCACGCGGCACGCAGGATCTCGTCGATGCGATCACTCGTCGGACGCACGGGCGCTTGCTCGATTCCCGGCATGACGGGTATCCTGACTGACAAGACAGTCAGGAGGCAAGTCGAGATGCAGATGCACGAAGGTACGACCGCGATCGCGCCCGTCGAACGCCCTCTCGAGGACGGCTGGACGCTTCCCGCAACCTGGTACTCGGACCCGAACGTGCACGCGCTCGAGCGCCAGCGCATCTTCGCCTCCGCCTGGCAGTATGCCGGTCCGCTCGAGTGGGTCGCCGAGCGCGGATGCTTCTTCGCGGCCCAGGTCGGCCACGTTCCCGTCGCAATCGTTCGCGGGAAGGACGGCGCGCTGCGGGGATTCGTGAACGTCTGCCGGCACCGCGGCCACCTCGTCGTCTCCGGCGAGGGCTGCCGCGAGACGCTCCAGTGCCCGTACCACGCCTGGACCTATGACCTCGACGGGACGCTGCGAAAGGCGCCTCGCTCCGAGCGCGAGCCAGGCTTCGA
>DATFEK010000176.1:0-2440 GCA_035251305.1 Gaiellaceae bacterium
GTCGAATCTCGCGCGTAGCTCGTCCGCTTCGCGATCGAGGCGGTCGGCCAGGGCCGGGTCGCGCCACACCTCCCGCGCGAGCTGGGCGAGCCCGCGCTTGGCGTCGTAGACGTAGCCCTGCACCTCCACCGCCGCGATCGGTGGCTCGGCGAAACGACCGTCAGCGAAGCGCTGCGAATCGCCAGAGTCCTTCCACGATTGGTTCGCCAACCCATGGTCGACCTGACGGCTGTACTCGACGAAGCCGTCGCCGTCGCGGTCGCCGTAGGTGTCGATCCACTCGAGAGCGAGGAGCGCCGGCCCCCGCATCCTCCGGGCGAACGCCGTGTCATCGGTCCAGCGCCAGGTCTCGGCCAGAAGGACGAGGTAGAGGGGCGTCGAGTCGATCGAGCCGTAGTAGCGCGGGAACCAGGTCTCCGCGCACCGGCCCTCGCGCACCTCGTGGACGATCTTCCCGGGCTCGGCGTCGATCGTGGGGTCCTCGTCCTGCGCCTGGAGCTCGGTGAGCGCGTCGAGCGCGCCCATGGCGATCTCGGGGCCGAGCAGCAGTGTCTGCAACGACGTGATCGCCGTGTCCCGGCCGAATACCGTCATGAACCAGGGCATCCCGGCCGCGAACAGCGGGCGGCGGTTCTCCCCCGTTCTCATGCGCAGCGCGGCGAGATCCGCGATCGAGCGGTCGAACGAACGCCGCAGGCTCTCCCAGCCGCCGCGCACGCGAGGCACCCGCAGCGTCCACGCCGCCACGGAGTCACCCGCGGTCTCGCGCTCCTCGTCCAGCTGCTCGGCGGTCTCGCTCTCGCCGTCAAGGGAGGGGAGCACGTCGACGGTGAGCTCCCAGCGCTCGTGCGGCTCGAGCGAGAGCACGAAGGTCATGCCGTTGCCGTCGAGGCTACCGTGCTTCGAGAACACGAGGTTCGTGCTCAGATCGCCGCGTACATCCACGATCGAGACCTGGCGCCGGGCCGCGTCGTGGGTCGCTGGCGCCGGGGACGGGAGTGGCCGCGCGTGCTCCGGGTCCCCGAGCGAGAAGTCGTGGAGCTTCACTGAGATGATGTCCGCGAAGTCGGCTTCCGCCTCCAGCCTGAGATCGACGTCGAGGCGCTCCGTGCTCTCGTTCCGCACTGATATCCGCTCCTGCATCCCCGTTCCGACGAAGCGCTCGCGCGCGATCGAGAGCGAGTCTCGCGGCAGACCGTTCGCCGTCGAGTTCCGCAGGTAGAAGGCGGCCTTGAAATGCTCCACGCGCCCTGAGGAGAGGAGAAGTGGAGTCGCTTCGCCAACACGCAACACGAGCCGCGAGAGGAACCGCGTGTCGTGGGCGAAGAAGCCGCTCGTGTCGGCCGCAATGTCGCCGCGATCGTCGCAGACGCAGAACGTCGACCCTTCGAGGATCGTGAGCATCGAGAGCGGCGCTACTCCTCGCGGCGCACGATCCGGCCCCCGCTCGACTGGGCGAGAGCCTTGATCACGATCTCGTCGACGTTGACATGGAGCGGTCGGGTGAGGGCGAAGAGCACGCAGTCGGCGACCTCGTCCGGCGTGATGGGGTCGACGCCTTCGTACACGGACTTCGCCTTCTCGACGTCTCCCCTGAAGCGTACGAGCGAGAATTCGGTCCCGGCGACGAGGCCGCCGTCGACCGTCGTGATCCGGATGGGGCGTCCGAGCAGGTCCTCGCGGAGCGCGTAGACGAAGCCGCGCAGCCCGAACTTCGCGGCGACGTACGACGCGGCGTTCTGGTACGCCTGACGGCCCGCGACCGAGCCCGTGAAGACGATGTGCCCTCCGTCTCGGATGTGCGGCAGACACAACCGCGTCATCCGCATCACGCCGTCCACGTTCGTGTGCAGGACGGTCGCCTCGTCCTCGGGGTTCGACTCCCAGAACGGGTAACGGCCGAGCGCGAGCCCGGCGTTGTTGTAGAGGATGTCGATGCCGTCGAGCTCGCTGGCCGCGCGATCCACGAACGCCGCGCTGCTCTCCTCGTCGGTGACGTCGAGCGGAAGCGCGAGATCGGCTTCGATGCGCTCTACCCGCCGAGCACCACCCGCGACCCGCACACCGGCCTCGCGAAGCTTTCGCACGGTCGCAGCGCCGATCCCGCTCGACGCACCCGTCACGATTGCGGTCTTGCCCTCGAGCTCCATGGCGCCCTGAGCCTACCGTCGCTCTTCGGGCAAGTTACAACTTGTAACTTGCGAAATCCGCCGTGCAGGCCCCCGTCGTGGCAGGGCGAAAGAGCCTTGTAACAAGTTGTAACTTGGGTTCCGGGCGCGCCTTCGCGCTCGGCCCGACCAGGGCGAGGGGCTGGCTACGTGAGCCGGACGGACTCGATCACGATCGGCTCGCGCGGACGATCGCGCTCGTCCCGATCCACGTTCGAGATCAGGTCCGCCACATCCTGCCCCGTCGTGATCCGCCCGAAGACGGTGTGCTT
>DATFEK010000032.1:0-10777 GCA_035251305.1 Gaiellaceae bacterium
GGCGTTCACGGCGGCGATCTCCTCCCACTGGGCCTCGAGGCGCCCGTCACGGAGGTAGTGGGAGTGGTCGGTCAGGCAGAGGAAGCGGTAGCCGCGGCCCTTCGCCGCCCGCGCCATCTCCTCGATCGTGTTCCTCGCATCTGTCGACCACGACGAGTGGCAATGCATCTCGCCACGCAGATCCGACAACTCGACGAGCTCGGGGAGCGCTCCTTCGCGCGAGGCCGAGATCTCCTCTGTGCCCTCGCGGAGCTCCGGGGGCACGGGCGCGTAGCCGAGGTAGGCATAGAGCTCGTCCTCGCTCGCATGCGTGACGACCTCGCCCGTCTCGACCGTGGTCACACCGTACTCCGAGATCGAGAGGCCTCGCCGCTGCGCCTCCTCGCGAAGGGCGATGTTGTGGTCCTTCGACCCGGTGAAGTGCTGGAGCACGTTGCCGTAGCACTCGCCCGGTACGACGCGGAGGTCGAAGCGCAAGCCGTCGTGCCCCACGACGGTTGCCTTCGTATCGCCGCGAGCGACGACCTCCGAGACCCACATCCCTCCGCAAAACGCCTCGATCAGCGAAGGAGCATCGCTCGAGGTGGCGACGAGGTCGAGATCGCGGACGGTCTCGCGCCGACGGCGGACGCTGCCCGCCTCGGAGACCGCGATCGCAGCCGGGTGGGCCTCGAGCTCCGCCACCACGCGGCGCACTGCCGGAAGCGCCGTCCCGAGGAGGCGTCTTGGCTCGGCCTCAACTCCGACTCCGGCCTCGAGCGCGTTCAGGATCTTCTCCTCGCTCCGTGCCCCCATCCCCGACAGGTCGCGCAGGCGCCCGTCCTGCGCCGCCGACTTCAGGCCGTCGAGGGTCGTCAGACCGAGCTGTGTCCAGAACCGCGCGGCGGTCTTCGGCCCGACGCCCGGGAGGCGCAGGAAGTCCACGACGCCGGCCGGGACGAGTCCGCGGCGCTTCGTCAGCGCATGCATCTCGCCGTCGTTCACGACCTCGATCACCTTGTTCTCGATCGTCTTGCCGATCCCGGGAAGCTCCTTCGCCTTCCCGTCGAGCGCAAGCTCCGCGATGGGAACGGGCGACTCCCTGATGCGGAGCGCTGCCCGCCGGTACGCGATCACCTTGAAGGACTCCTCCTCGAGGATCTCGGAGAGGTCCGCCAGCAGATCGAGCTGGTCGGCGAGCGCCGCGTTCCGGGGCAACGTCTTGGGCATCCCGCGATGATACGGCGATGGAATCGTGGGGGAACCCATGGTTTCCCCACGAACCCCCTCCTTCAAGCCATGACACCAGAAGCCCATGACAAGCAGGAAAGTCCACGCGCGGTCCTCTGCCTTCCGACGTACAACGGGCGGGAGAACCTCGAGCCCATGATCCGCGCGCTCGGCGAGGTGCTCGACACCGCGCGGGATCGCATCCTGGTCATCGACGATGCCTCCCCGGACGGGACCGGAGAGATTGCGTACCGGCTCGCGTCGCAGCTTCCATGGGTCTCCGTCCTGCATCGCCAGCACAAGGAGGGCATCGGCCCTGCGTACATCGCCGGGTTCCGGTGGGCTCTCGCCGAGGGCGCGGAGCTCGTGCTCGAGATGGACTGCGACTTCTCGCACCGCCCGGCCGACGTTCCTCGGCTCATCGCCGCCTCCGACGACGCCGACCTCGTCGTCGGCTCACGCTACGTGCCCGGCGGTGGGACCGAGAACTGGGGCCTCGTGCGCCGCTTCGTGTCGCGCGGCGGATGCTTGTACGCGCAGATCCTGCTCGGAATGCGCGTACGCGACCTCACCGGGGGCTTCAAGTGCTTCCGGCGGGCGGCGCTCGAGGCGATCGACCTCGACGCCTTGTCGGCGCACGGCTACGCGTTCCAGATCGAGACGACGTACCGAGTGCGACGGGCAGGACTCAAGGTACGAGAAGTTCCGATCATCTTCGTCGAGCGCCGCGCGGGCGCATCGAAGATGACGGGCTCGATCGTCGCCGAGGCGATCTGGAAGGTGCCGCTTCTCCGGCTCCGTTCGATCGCTGGACGCCTGTAGAGGGGGGTCAGACCCCACGGGTCTGACCCCGTGGCACTACGCTGACTTACGTGGACAAAGTCACCGACGCGACCTTCGCCGAGGAAGTGCTCGCATCGCCGATCCCCGTGATCGTCGACTTCTGGGCGCCATGGTGCAAGCCGTGCGAGGCGATCGAGCCTCACGTGACGGCCCTCGCCACGGAGTGGGAGGGCCGAGTGAGGCTCGTGCGACTCGACGTCGACGAGAACGTCGCCACGCCCGCCCGCTACGGCGTCCTCTCACTCCCGACAGTCGTCCTCTTCGCAGGAGGGGAGCCAAGAGCGACCGTCTACGGAGCGCAGCCTCGGTCCCGATTCGAGCGCGAGTTCGCGCCGTTCGTCTAGAGCTGAGTCGTGCTACCGTCGCCGCCGTGACGACCGCACAGGCGAGCGACATCGCCGCACGCTTCCTCGAGGCGCTCTCACGAAGAGACTTCGACGGGCTCGCGGCAACGTTCGCTCCGAACGGAAAGCTGCGCGGGCTCGTACCCTCCGCGCTCCGCGAGGCAGAGGGGCGCACGGCCGTCGCCGAGCGCTTCGGCATCTGGAACGACGGCGGGGAATGGGAGCTGCTCGAGTCGGACGTCGAGGACTTCGCCGACGTCGTCAAGCTCCGTTGGCGTATCGCCGCGACGGATCCGGAGGAAGGTCGCACTGTCTACGAGCAGACCGCCTATGCCGAGATCGGCGCGGGCGGTATCGCGTGGATGAACCTCGTCTGCTCGGGCGAACGACGAGCGGGCTAGAACCCCTTTCACTCGCCGCAGGCTGGGCCGATCTCCTGGAAGGCGAGGAGATCGCGTACGCGGGCACCGAGCCGTCGCGAGAGGCGCAGACCGAGCCGCTGCCGGACGATCTCGACCCAAGGGTCGCCTCCTCCCTGCTCGCAACCGGCGTCACCTCACTCTTTCGACACCAGGCTGAGACCTGGGAGGCAGCCCGTCGAGGCGAGAACGTCATCGTGACGACGGGGACCGCCTCGGGGAAGTCGCTCGCGTTCAACCTCCCCGTGCTCGACGCGATCGCACGCGACCCGAAGACGAGGGCGCTCTACCTCTACCCGACGAAAGCGCTCTCGCAGGACCAGGCGCGGGCTCTCTCGGAGAACCGGCTGAAGGGGCTGAAGCCCGCGATCTACGACGGTGACACCCCGGGCGAGCGGCGCTGGCAGATCCGCAAGTGGGCGAACGTCGTCCTCACCAACCCGGACATGCTCCATGTGGGCGTCCTCCCCCACCACGACCGGTGGGGAGACGTTCTCGCGAACCTCCGCTACGTGGTCGTCGACGAGGCGCACGTCTACCGAGGCGTCTTCGGCTCGCACGTCGCGAACGTGCTCCGCCGTCTACGCCGTCTTGCGCGGATCTACGGCGCCGAGCCGCAGTTCCTGCTCGCGTCGGCCACGATCGCGAACGCAGGAGAGCTGGCCCAGGCGCTCACCGGCGAGAAGGCGACCCTTATCGACCATGACACCTCCGCGCGGGCAGACCGTGACGTGGTGATCTGGAATCCGCCGCTGCTCGACCCCGAGCTCGGGCTTCGCGCGAGCCCGCTGGGAGACGCAGCGCGGTTGCTCGCACAGCTCACCTCGCGAGGCCTCCGCACGATCTGCTTCGCCAAGAGCCGGAAGGCGGCCGAGCTGATCCACCGCTTCACCGCGGAGCGCGTCGACGTCGCGACGGCGGCTCGTCTCGCCCCGTATCGAGCCGGCTACACGCCCGAGCAGAGACGCGACATCGAACGGCGGCTCGTCGAGGGCGATCTCCTCGGCGTGACCGCGACCGACGCGCTCGAGCTCGGGATCGACATCGGCCTTCTCGACTGTGCGATCTCGGTCGGCTTCCCCGGAACGATCGCCTCGCTGCGCCAGCAGTGGGGGCGAGCCGGGCGCCGCGACCGCGGGCTGGCGATCCTCGTGGCGAGCGAAGATGCGCTCGACCAATTCTTCGCCCGCGAGCCGGACGCACTCCTGTCCCGCCGAGTCGAGGCTGCGATTCTCGATCATGCGAACTCGCGCATCCTCGACCCCCACGTCCTCGCTGCCGCCTTCGAGGCGCCGCTCGACGGCGGTGACGCGGCGACGCTCGGCGCCGAGGCGCTCCGTCGTGCGCCCGAGCTGCCGGAGCTCGAACACACGCCCGCAGGCTTCGTCTGGAAGGGACGCGACTACCCGGCCGCACGAATCTCGCTTCGGTCCGGAGACGCGGACGCATTCACGGTCGTCGACGCCGAGACCGGCTCCCTCCTCGGGCTCGTCGAGCGCGACCGCGCCTACTCGACGGTGCACGAAGGCGCGGTGTACCTCCATCTCGGCGAGCAGTACCTGGTCGAGTCCCTCGACCTCGACGAGCGGCTCGCTCTCGTCGCTCCGGCGAGCGTGGACTGGTACACGCAGGTGAAGAAGGAAACGGAAACGACGATCGAGGGAGCCGGGCGAGTCGAGCGCCAGCTGGGCGTCGAGCTCCACTTCGGACGCGTGTCCGTGACCGAGCAGGTCGTCGGATTCGCTCGAAAGACCGTCCGTGACGGTTCGACGATCGACGTCACGCCCATGCTCATGCCCGAGACGACCTTCGAGACGGAGGCCGTCTGGTTCTGCCCAGAGTCGGCGCATCTCGAAGATCTCGAGCAGATGCCGAAACTCCTGGGGACGCTCCATGCCGCGGAGCACACGCTCATCGCGCTCCTCCCGCTGTGGGCTATGTGCGACCGCTGGGACATCGGCGGGCTCTCGACCAACGTGCACTACCAGACCGGCCGCCCGACGATCTTCGTGTACGACGGGCACTCCGGCGGTGTCGGGATCACCGAGCGCGGATTCGACCGCTTCACCGACTGGGTCGAGGACACGGTAAGACTGCTCCGGCGCTGCCCGTGCACAGCAGGCTGCCCCTCCTGCGTCCAGAGCCCGAAGTGCGGGAATCTCAACGAGCCGCTCGACAAGGCGGGCGCACGCACACTTCTGGAGCGCATGCTGAGCTGGGGTCAGACCCCACGGGTCTGACCCCATGTCGATTACGGAGAAGCTTGCTCGTCGTCCTACCGACATCGAACGGAAGGAGACCCGATGCAGTACATGGCGTTGATCTACGGAGACGAGAAGCTATGGTCGAGCTTCACGGACGAGGAGACGGAAGCCGTATACGACCGATACCGCGCGTTCGGGCGCGACGCCGAAGCCGCAGGCGTGCTGGCGGGCGGAAACGAGCTCGGTCTGACGCGGAACGCAACCACGGTGCGCGTCCGCGCCGACGAGACGCTGGTGACCGACGGACCGTACGCCGAGGTGAAGGAGGCTCTCGGCGGCTTCTACCTCCTCGAGTGCACGTCGATGGAAGAGGCGCTCGACTGGGCGGCCCGCATCCCCGGCGCCGGGCACGGCGCGGTGGAAGTCCGCCCCGTGTACGTCGATCCAGAGGAGGTGCAGCTGTGAAGTACGCGCTGCTCATCTACGGTGACGACTCGGCCTGGATCGACCTCCCCGACGACGAAAGAGCGGCCAGCCGCGCCGAGGTGATGCCGAGGTGGGTCGCTCTCTTCGAGGAGCTCGAGAAGGCCGACCCCGATGTGACGGGCAAGGAGCTCGACGAGCGAGGGACCGCGAAGGTCGTGCGCGTCCGCGGCGGAGAGCGAATCGTCACCGACGGCCCGTTTGCCGAAACCAAGGAGATCCTGGGCGGCGTCTTCCTGGCGGACCTCCCAGACCTCGACGAGGCGATCCGGCTGGCGGCGCTGATCCCGTCCGCGAAGCACGGCTCGATCGAGATTCGTCCCGTGCTCCAATAGCGGCTGCATGCAGCAGGATCTCGAGCGCGTCTTCCGGGAGGAGTGGGGCCATGCCGTCGCGATCCTCACGCGCGTTCTCGGTGACCTCGAGCTCGCCGAGGACGGCGTGCAGGACGCTTTCACGACGGCGCTCGAGCGTTGGCCGCGCGAAGGGCTGCCGCGAAACCCCGGTGCATGGATTGTCACTACCGCCCGCAACCGTGCCATCGACCGGATCAGGCGCGAGAAGGTCTTCCAGCGGAAGGCAGAGCTCATCGGCCGCTTGCACGAGCTTCCCGCGGAAGAAGACGATGTGAACGCGATCCCGGACGAGCGCCTTGCCCTCGTCTTCACCTGCTGCCATCCGGCGCTCGCGACAGAAAGCAGGGTCGCACTCACGCTGCGCGAGGTGGGAGGACTCACCACCGCCGAGATCGCGCACGCGTTTCTCGTCGGCGAGCCCGCGATGGCGCAACGACTCGTTCGCGCGAAGCGGAAGATTCGCGCTGCGGGCATCCCGTTTCGCGTTCCGCCCGACCACCTCCTGCCCGAGCGTCTCCGGTCGGTCCTGGCGGTGCTCTACCTCGTCTTCAACGAGGGGTACGCGGCCAGCGCGGGCGACGCGCACGTTCGCGAAGACCTCTGTGAGGAGGCAATTCGACTCGGAAAGCTGCTCGCAGTCCTCATGCCGGACGAGCCGGAGGTGCTCGGACTGCTCGCGCTCATGCTGCTTCAGGACTCGCGGCGCGAGGCGCGGGTGGGTGCGGACGGGGAGCTCGTCCTGCTCGCCGACCAGGACCGCTCGCTCTGGAACGGGGAACGCATTGCCGAAGGGCTCCGGATGCTCGAGCGCGCAGTCTCGCTGCGGCGCCCTGGCCCGTATCAGCTCCAGGCCGCGATCGCGGCGGCTCATGCAGGGGATCGGCCGTGGAGCGAGATCGTCCTCCTCTACGACCGCCTGACCGAGGTCGAGCCGTCGCCGGTGGTCGAGCTGAACCGCGCGGTGGCAATCGCGCTCTCTGGCCGGGTCGAGGACGGCCTCGCACTTCTCGACGGGATCGAGGGCCTCGACGAATACCACCTCCTCCATGCGGCACGCGCCGATCTCTACCGCCGCCTCGATCGACGCCACGAGGCGGCCGCTGCGTACCGGCGCGCGCTCGAGCTGACCGCGAACGAGCCCGAGTCCCGCTATCTCGAGCGCCGGCTAGCCGAGGTCTCGTAGCGCCAGCGCGACCGCCTCGGAAGGAGTGGCTGCGCGCAGCGCCCCCTCCACCTCGGGAGCACCCGCGAGCGCGACGACCGTCCTCCCGAGCCGCAGTGCGAGGGCCATCTCGGCCAGCGTGCCGTAGCTCCCGCCGATCGCGATGACCGCCTCTCCCGAGGCGGCGACCGCGAGGTTCCGGGCGTGACCGATCCCGGTGACGACGACGTGGTCCGCCCAGCGGTTCGCCGCGTGGCGGTCCTCGCCGGGAAGGATCGCGATCGTGGTTCCACCCGCGGCCTTCGCGCCGCGGTGTGCGGCCTCCATCACCTCGTCGAGCCCTCCCGTGACGACGGCGCAACCCTGCTCCGCGAGCAGCCTCCCCACGTCCTCCGCATCGCCCTCCCACTCTCGGCCGCTCCCGATGACCGACACCTGGCGCGCCACGTGGTAAGCATGACGCGTGGAGCGACGCGAGGCACGCGGTGGGACGCTGATCCTAGGCGGCGGGTTCGCCGGAAGCTACGTGGCTCGTCTTCTGAAGAAGCGGGGCGCGACGATCGTCTCCCCGGAGAACTTCATGCTGTACACGCCGTTGCTGCCCGAGGCGGGGGCGGGCACGCTCGAGCCGCGGCACGTCGTCGTCCCGCTCCGCCAGATGTGCCCCGACGCGGAGCTCCTTCTGGGCCGTGCGACCGCACTCGACGAGGCACGAGGCGTGGTCGCCGCCGAGACACTCGCCGGGCCGTGTGAGATCGCCTACGAGCAACTAGTAGTGGCCCTTGGGGCCGTAACACGCTTCCTGCCGATTCCGGGGCTCGCCGAGCACGGTCTGGGCTTCAAGGATCTCGCGGACGCGATTGCGCTCAGGAACCGGCTCCTCCAGCAGCTCGAGCGAGCGGCGATCGACCCGGAGGCCAGTGAGGAGCTCGGTTTCGTGTTCGTCGGCGCGGGCTATGCGGGCGTCGAGGCGCTCGCGGAGCTCAACGACCTCGCACACGCGGCTCTGCGCTTCTACCCCACCCTGCGCGGCGTGCCGCAGCGCTGGGTGCTCGTCGACGCCGCACCGAAGATCCTCCCCGAGATTCCCCGGCGCCTGGGTGAGTACGCCGCGCGCCATCTCGAGCGCCGCGGCGTCGAGATCCGCGTCCGAACGACGCTGGAGTCGTACGACGGCCGAGAGGCGGTGCTCTCCGACGGAACGCGGGTGCCCGCACGAACGCTCGTGTGGTCGGCCGGCGTCCGTCCGAACCCGCTTCTCGCCGAGCTCGGCCTACCGTTGGACGAACGTGGACGGGTCGTCGTGGACGAGCTGCTCCGCGTCCAGGGCCGCGAGAACGCGTGGGCGCTCGGAGACTGCGCAGCGGTCTCCAATAGCCGGACGCCCGAGCACCTCGACCCGCCGACCTCTCAGCACGCGCTTCGCCAGTCGAAGCGGCTCGCCAAGAATCTCATCGGGTCACGAACGCCGTACGGCTATCGCATGCTCGGGCAGGTCGCCACGCTCGGCTACCGGAAGGGGATCGCAGAGCTCCCGGCCGGCATCGAGCTCCGCGGCTTCCTCGGCTGGTGGGTCGCTCGTACGTACCACCTCTACCAGCTCCCGCTCCTCTCACGGAAGCTGCGCGTCGTACTCGATTGGACGGTCGGGCTCTTCTTCCGGCGCGACATCGTCGAGCTGTCGATGCTCGGCCATCCGCGCAAGCTCGGCGAGTGAGCTAGCGAAGCGCTCGCAACGCCTTCGCCAGCGATTGCTTGCCTCCGAGCACGCCGACGAAGAGATCCCCGTCGCGCGCGACCCGGTCGAGCACCGCGTCCATCGTGAAGACTGACGGATCGAGCCCCGGCACGACCTCCTCCCAGCGAAGCGGTGTGGACACGGGCGCGCCCGCCCGAGGTCGAACGGAGTAGACCGAAGCGTTCGTCTTTCCCGGTCCATTCTGATTTGCGTCGACGAGGACACCTCGGCGCTTCTGCTTCGCCCACTCCGTCGTCACGAGACCCGGGTGCGCGCGCGCGAGCGCGCCCGCAGCGATGCCGGCGAACTCCCTGACGTCGGCGAACGAATGACGCCGTGCAATGGGCACGAGGACGTGAATGCCTCGCGAGCCCGACGTCTTCGGGAAGCTCTCGAGCTCGAGAAGATCGAGGGTCTCCTTGACGCGACGGGCGACCTCGACCACCTCCTCGAAACCCACTCCTTCGGAGGGATCCAGATCGAACATGACCCAATCCGGCTTCTCGGGCCTACCGGCGCGGGACGCCCAGGTATGCAGGTCGATGCAGCCCATGTTCGCCATCCACAGGAGCGCCAGCTCGTCGTTCACGAGCGCGTAGTCGATGACCTTCTTCTCGCCCTCTCGCGTCGAGGCGGGGAACGGCGCCCGCGGGATCCACTCCGGCATGTGGGAGGGAGCCTGCTTCTGGAAGAAGTTCTTGCCCAGCCAGCCGTCCGGGTACCGCTTCATCGTGAACGGCCTGTCGCGCACGTGGGGAACGAGCACATGAGCCACGTCGCGGTAGTACGCGATCAGGTCACCTTTGGTAATGCCTTCCTCCGGCCAGAACGGCTTGTCGAGGTTCGAGAGCCGAAGCTCTCGCCGACCGCGTTTCAGCACCGCCGGTAGCGGCGCTCGCTCGCGACGGACGTCGCGCGCAGCCTTGTCCTCGCGCAATCGGACATAGACCGGCGCTCGAAGCCGGCCCTCGCGTGTCCACTCGGCGAACTCGACCTCGGCAACGAGCCGCGGCTCGACCCAGACAACGTCCGCGCGGCGCACACGGGGCATTTTCGGTACCTCGGCAAGAGCCGAGGTCTCGCGCTCGAGAGGCTTCAGGAGCCTGCGCAGGCGCTCTATCTCCGAATCGTCGAAGCCCGTGCCCACGTTTCCGGCCCAGCGCAGCCCTCCCGTGTCGTGAACCGCCACGACGAGTGCACCGAAGCCGCCGGCGCGGCGGCCCTGACCGCGCGTGTATCCGACGACGACGACCTCCTGGGTCTGGCGCAGCTTCACCTTGTGCCAATCGGCAGACCGGCGGCCGGGGCGGTACCGCGACTCGAGTCGCTTGGCCACGACTCCCTCGAGCTCCTGAGCACGGGCCGCGGCGAAGAGCGCATCGCCGTCGTCGAACTGCGGCGAGACGAGGACCTGCCCTCCCTGACGAACGATGCTCTCGAGGCGCTTCCTGCGCTCTCGGAGGGGTTCCTCGAGGAGTGGCTCGGAGTCGAGCTCGAGGAGATCGAAGAGCACCAGGGCAAGCGTCCCGGCACCTTCCTGGAGGAGCGAGAACCGCGATCGCCCCTGGTCGTCGAGAGCGCAGATCTCGCCGTCGAGCACCGCGTCGGACGAGCCGATCCCGAGTGCGGCCGCGCGCGCCACCTCTCGGAATCGCTCCGTGAGGTCGTTGCCATTTCGGCTCGTAGACCCAGCCGTCACCACTCGGAAGCGTGTCGGAGCTCGTCGCCAGCATCGGTACGTACCGCACCCCACGCTCGTCCGCGGCATCCTTGCGAAGAAGCAGCCAATTCTTCGGATCGCCGTCGAGATGAGCGGGCACGAGCGTCCAGACTCCGTCCAGACGGTGTCCGTGGAGCCGCACCGTGAGTCCACCGTCGCGCTTCTCCTCCAGGAGCTCATAGAGGCCGCGATCCCAGATTTCGACGGTGCCGGCTCCGTACTGACCCGCCGGAATCGTTCCCTCGAAGTCCGCGTACTCCAGCGGATGGTCCTCGACGTGCACGGCAAGGTGGCGCTCG